>CAISYK010001253.1 GCA_903889605.1 uncultured Bacteroidota bacterium | reverse complement strand
GCAAACTGTTCCTTTCGGCCACTCAGGCATCTCTCCTTACATTTTTTTAAGGACTGCGAAGGTAGAGAAAAAAATCCTATTGCAAAATAAAAAACAAAAAAAAGGCATACCCGCCTTATAAAGCATTTGAGGGGTTTATTGATTTTAAATAGTAATAATTGGTGTGGAATATTATATTTGCTGTGGTTTTTTCAATCTTCTTTCCAATTAAATTAAAATTACAAATGAAAGTACATCTTATTGCTGTTGGCGGAAGTGCTATGCATAATATGGCCATTGCCATGCACAAAAAAGGTTTTATAGTTACTGGTTCGGATGATGAAATTCTTGAACCTTCGAGGAGCCGCCTGGCAAAACTGAATTTATTGCCTGCCAGCGAAGGATGGGATGTAAATAATATTCACAAAGGTTTGGATGCTGTTATTCTCGGAATGCATGCCAGAATTGATAATCCGGAACTGCAGAAGGCTCAGGAATTGGGCTTGAAAATATATTCATACCCTGAATATATTTACGAACAAACTAAGGATAAAATACGAATTGTTATTGGCGGAAGTCATGGTAAAACTACAATTACAGCTATGATTCTGCATGTTCTTAATTATCATAAAATAGATTGTGACTATTTGGTTGGTGCTCAATTAGAGGGGTTTGACACAATGGTAAAACTTACCAAAGAAGCGGCAATTGCTGTTATTGAAGGTGATGAATATCTTTCATCTCCAATTGACCGCAGACCAAAGTTTCACCTGTATAAACCCAATATTGCAGTATTAAGCGGCATTGCATGGGATCATATTAATGTATTTCCAACTTATGAAAATTATATTGAACAATTCCGAATATTTGTTGATCTAATCGAGAAAAATGGAAGCATAATATATTGTGAATTGGATGAAGAGGTGAAAAAAGTCTGCGAAAAAGTTCGTTCGAATATTAAGAAGTTTCCTTATGCTGTTCCTGAACATAAAATTGAAAATGGAATAACAATTTTGACGAAAAGCAACTGCAGGCTGCAGATTTTTGGGGAACACAATTTAATGAATTTAAACGGCGCCAGATTGGCCTGCAGTCACGTTGGCATCAGTAATGAACAGTTTTACGAAGCTGTTCAATCATTTACAGGTGCTGCAAAGCGTTTGGAGGTAATAAAAAAGAATGATACAACTGCTGTATACAAAGATTTTGCTCATTCACCATCAAAACTAAAAGCAACGACTCAAGCGGTAAAAAAACAATTTCCCGACCGTAAACTTATTGCCTGCATGGAACTGCATACATTCAGTAGTTTGAACGAGGATTTTTTAAAAGAATACAATGGTTCGATGGCCTTTGCAGACGAAGCTGTTGTGTATTTTAATCCTCATACTATTGAACATAAAAAATTGAAACCAATTACAGAAGAACAAGTAAAAGAAGCCTTTGGCGGTAAAAATATAAAAGTGTATACCGATTCGAAAGTATTGTTAAGTGATTTATTGAAAATGAATTTTGTATCCAAAAATTTATTAATGATGAGTTCCGGTAACTTTGATGGTATTGATTTTAAAGAGTTAGGCGAGAAGGTTGTGAAATAAAAAATTCCTGATCGCTGCTTTGTTGAAATTATTTTATCTTTGGTATTGTACTTTTTTTAAAACAATTATGAAAAAAACAATTTTATCTATAACTCTCCTTTTAGCAGCTTTTAGCAGCTATGGACAAAAAAGTAAAACATACTATTCAATTGCCGAAGCACTAAAAACTCCGGAGAAAGTTTATATTCTAAATTTGAACCATAGTCAGTTAACTACCCTCCCTGAAAGTATTGGTAAGCTTATTAATATTACAACATTGTCTTTAAGTAATAACGAGTTAATGACACTTCCTGAGAGTATTACTTTGCTTAACAACCTTACAAAATTAGAACTTGACCATAACAAATTGACCACCCTCCCTGAAAGCATCGGTAAACTTATTAATCTTGAATATTTGTCTTTATATTTTAACAAGATGAAGGCGCTGCCGGTTAGTTTTGCGAAACTTACACATCTGCAGTATCTTTCTTTGGCTAATAACCAATATGCCTCTTTCCCTGAAAGTATTTGTAAGCTTAAAGCGCTTACAACCCTTGATTTAAAGAACAATTATTTCAGCATACTGCCTGAAACATTAGCTCAGCTCAATAATCTTACTGAACTAAATATAAGTCATAATCAATTAGCTGTCCTTCCAAAAAGTATTACAAGACTTAGGAAACTTGTTTCGTTTGAAATAGGTGAAAACGAGGATTTAAAATTAACTTCGGAACAAGAGAGGTTTATAAAAAGAATCAGCACGAAAAAGCCGGAGTAATAAAAATGATTTCATTCAACCAGTTTACGTCCATGATTTTTTATAGCTGTATTTAATCTGAAAGCATATATTAAACTGAACCAGATTAATTAAATAAATATAATTTGGTTATAGTAAAAGTCTTTATATTTGGGCGTTCCCATTTTTTTTCAAAAAAGTGCCGGGCTTTACTCTGCAATCTTTTCTAAAAAGAAAAGTATTTTCGTTTCAATCCCTAACGCAGCATTTAACTAATTAATTGCAATTAATACTATTGAGGAAAACTAAAAACCAGCAAGAAACCGCATGGTTTTAAACCAGCCCACATATATATAAATATGGAAAAGTATAATGGAACTAAACTGTTTTTACATCGGCAGAAAAATAGAAATTGATCAGGTTATGCTTAACCGTTTCAATCTCCTCACCCATTCTGTTTTTAAATTCCTCTGCTTCGTTTGCCATTTTCGGAATAAGCTCTTTGTAATATTCTATTCCTTGTAAAAGGTTGGATTTAAAAGATGCAAAATACTTTATTTGTTTTTCAGATAAAGACTCCATGTTTTTATGCACTTCGTTTTTCAAATATTCAACATACATCTTAAGTTCATTGATAAACATGTGCGGACGATATAGCGAATTTAGTGCGTTTAAACGGCCATATATATGATCTACCATTTCCTCTAATGAAAAAGCTTTTGAAAAATAGGCAAGATTAGGTCCTGGACAAATAGCCACCGCTTCCAGGTGATGATGAACAGGAATATTGTTTATTAATAATACCGATGCAGAAAGCCCTTCACAAAGGCAGTCTTTTGCCGTGATCTCATTAAATTGTGCCTGATATTTTTCTGGTGATAAATTAAGCGAGACCAGCTCTTTCAATTTATGATTCTGGTATTCCCGCGATGAAATACATATAGGTTTTTTAGAAAATTCTGTGTTGAATGATAAATATTTTTTGTGGCACGCACTTCCAGGCCTGTTTTTTTCAATACGAATTTCCCTTTGCTCTTCTGATGAACTTTTTCTGAAATTGTTAAAAGGGATTCCAAGCGGTGAAGCATGGCTCAAAAAATAATCTTCTTTTTTTGCATTAATGAGCTCAAGTAAAGTTGTTCTGTCAACGTTAGTAGCTTCAGGAACAAGCAAAAATGGACTTCCCCATCCTGTACTGTCTATATTGTAATACTCTTTCAAAAACACATCCTCTTTTGCCGTTCCGATTCCTCCCTGAACACTGACACGAAATTCAGTTGAAGTAGGAAGAGTGGTGTAGTTTTTTTCTGCCAGCGCGCGGTTACACATAGATAGAAGCTCAGCAGTCAGCTCCTGCTTTTTATTTTTGAATTCTTCCAATATCGGTCCCATCAAATAACCCTCTGTGGGAAATGCATGTCCTCCGCAATTTAACCCTGACTCAATACGGAATTCAGAAATCCAGACTCCTTTTTTTGCAAGAAACTTACCTTGTATAATTGCTGACCTGAAATCGCTGACTTTAAGGATAATTTTCTTTTTAATATTGCCGTCCGCATCAGGGAAGAAATCTCTGAAATTTTCAAGATATGCATATAAACGAGGATTCAAGCCTGCCGAGAAAACAATAGAGGATTCCAGAGAGCTGTTTGCAAATCCGCGGAAAGCTGCCATAGCATCAGAATATTCAATAGGGAGAGGTTCATTATCCTTTGAATAATTTTGATTGTCTATCTTAGTCATTATGTTCACATCAATGTCTCCTGCTGTGATTTTGCTTCGTAATTGTTTTTGCAGCAGTTCCTTAGCATCTCCGCTTGCTTTCGTCATTTCGGCGTAAAGTTTTTTAACAGGCGAACTTTCAGGAAGAAGTTTAAAATATTTTACAATATCTTTTCCTGATTCAAAAGGTTCTTTTTTCAATTCCTCAACCTGTTTGTCAACTATCCGCTGCAGTAAATTCAAGTAAGATGTTATTCGTTTTGCTCTGTGGTCAATATCCTCCATGGGAATATAGATATATTCTTCCCCTGCTTTTTCACAATAAAATTCGCGCATCTGCTCGACTAAAATGTCCTGTATAATTGAAACCACCGATGATATACCAAATCTAGCAACCTTCACAGGGGTGTCAATTGTATATCCTAATCCCATGACAGGAATATGAAAAGTATGTTCAGAATTATTATTCATTTTGAAATTTTAAAAAGGGAAATACTTTAAAGAAAACCTCATTTACCCTTAACATTAATTACAAAGATACAAAAAAAATCACAATGAAAGGTGATGGAAATCATAATTCATGTTTAACAAACGCTCATTTGAGCATCTGCAAACCATGATTTGTCTCCCCTTTTTGGATATTTAAACGATTAAATTCTTTTATTTCATACAAGAAAAATTCAGGTGCAAAGTTATTACATTCGCTGCAGAAAAACTATGACAAAAGTAAAGAGTACATGTGTATTTTTTAACAGGTGTTTGATTTATAATATATTTAGATTACAATGATTACTTTTCGGGGGGGAGGCACACGAATTCCTGATCCATTAACTTAGTAATTTTAATATTAAGAACCTGAGTTCGATTGTTAATTTAGGCTAAAGCCCAATAATAACACGGGTTATCAAATCCACGCCTTAAAAGTCGTGGCTATTATTTTATACAACTTAATAATTTGCATGGATTGTTGCCACGGTCTTTAGACCGTGGTATTATAGCAAGCAATTTTATTGGGCTTTAGCCAAAACATGTTCGTATTATTAATCGAACTCAGGTTAAGAAGGGAAAAAATTACATTGCTGTTATTGATTACAAGGCTTCTGAAAAACCTACCAATAGAACTCATTTGATAGAATAATACGGCAAGCAAAAAGGCTCTCTTAAACAGACGTTTTCTGTTTGAGAGAGCCTTGAAAAGTATCCCGCTATACTTTGGGGTGCAATTAATTTAATTCATGCTGTATTTCCGAATAAGTCAAATCGAATTAACCGCATTTAGAATTTCCGCAATTTTTGCATTTGATGCAGCCTTCTTCAAAAATCAATCCATCCTCAACGCCGCATTCGCCGCATTTACGATCAACAGCTTGAGTTCCGTCAGGAATAAATTTTTTGAGCGCACGCACTACCCCTGTTTTCCAAGTATTAATACTGTCATTATAAAGGTTAAGGTCTCCGACCAGGGCAACTACGTGAGGCAGCGGCATTCCGTGACGCAGTACGCCTGAAATCAATTTTGCGTAATTCCAATATTCTTTGTTGAATGATCTTGATAGTCCTTCAATAGTTACCTTATATCCTTCTTTGTCCATGAACCTGAAATCATAACGTTTCCCAGATTCTTCGCCGGCATTTTTAATTACCCAGCCTTTTTCAACCCATTTTGGAATACTTAAGGAGTCTTCGGCACGGCCAGTGAAAACTTCATAAGGCTTTCCTTTTAATATACCTACAACAGCAATCCATTTTTCATCATGATTCATGAAACGAACTACTTCAGCTTCTATAGATTTCGGACGTTTAGGGGGCTGTGTTTCTCTGATGTCTGTTGTTTCGGTTTTCTTTTCAGTAGATACAAGCACTCCGGTCCTGGAACCATCACGATAAACGGTGATACCTTTGAGTCCGCTTTTCCATGCTTCGAGATAGATTTGCCCTACCTTGGCAACTGAAACGTCATTCGGCAGATTAATGGTGGAACTGATAGAATGCGTAGTATATTTTTGAACTACAGCCTGCAGTTCAATACGTTTTTCCCAATCAATCTCAGGCGCTGTTGATCCGGCGTAAGGACTTTTCAGGATGTCGGTTTCACCGGTTATTTCCATCCATTGTTTCAATTTATGGTGGTATACTGTGAATTCCTGCCATGAATCCCCCATAGGGTCAACAAAATCAACACGTTGGTTTTTATCCTGTAAATTTACTTTTCTTCTGCGTTTATATGACAGCATGAATACAGGCTCAAGTCCGGAAGATGATTGTGCCAGCATGCTCAGCGTACCGGTAGGTGCAACAGTGCTGATAGAAATATTTCTCCTGCCGAGTTTCATCATCCTTGTATATACTTCAGGTAATTCTATTTTTAACATCTGAACAAATTCTGATGTATCTTCTATTTTAGGATCAAAATCATCAAATTTTCCGCGTTCAAGAGACATATCTATGGAACTGTCAAATTCTGCTTCGCATTTGGTTTTCATTATTTTATCAACTTCTGCAATAGCTTCAGGAGAGTCGAATTTCAGACCTAATCCTGCAAGCATATCTCCAAGAGCGGTAAAGCCCAAACCTGTCCTTCTTCCTTTTTTACCTGCATTGTAAAGAAGTTTCCATGTATTTACTTCAACAGCTTTAATATAATCCGGTTCAGGATCGCTTGCTATTTTTGCTAATATTTTTTCAATAGCTTCAAGTTCTAAATCTACAAGGTCATCCATCAAACGCTGAGATTCATAGGTAACTTGATGAAATTCTTTGTAGTTGAATTTAGCTTCTGGTGTAAAAGGTTTGTCAATGAAATTAAATAAATTCACAGCAATCAGTCTGCAGCTGTCGCCGCCCTGCATCGCAATTTCAGAACAAGGATTAGTAGAAACATTTTTAAATCCAGGATATACTGATGATGTTGAATAATAATGCTGTCTGTCCCAAAATATCAAACCGGGTTCTGCTGTATTATGAGCACATTTTACAATTGTGTTCCATAATTCCTGGGCTTTAACAACTTTTATAAATTTCGGATTAGGAGAATCAATCGGCCAGCGTAAAGTATAATCAGTATTATCAGATACGGCTTTCATAAACTCATCAGAAAGACGTATAGAAATATTTGCACCTGTAATTTTTGACAGGTCCTGTTTAACGGTAATGAATTGTTCAACATCAGGATGTGCAATATCGAGTGTTATCATTAACGCACCTCTTCTCCCGTTTTGAGCAACTTCCCTTGTTGTATTTGAGAATCGTTCCATGAAAGACACCGCTCCGGTGGTTGTTCCTGCAGCATTGGAAACAGACATCCCTGCCGGTCTTAATGTGGAGATATCAACACCTACTCCGCATCTTCTTTTGAAGAGTTGGGCTAACTGCTGGTCAGTATAAGATATCCCTCCGTAAGAATCCAATATTTCAGGAAGCACGATACAGTTGGAAAGAGATGCTATTATATTAGGATTACCCAATGATGACATAACGCTTCCCTGAGGTATAATGTATTTAAAATCTTTGAAATAATTATAGATTTTTTTCTCATCAAGCAATTCTCTTTCCTGACCGTACTTTGAAAGTAATTTGAAGCTGCCGTTGAGGTGCGCCTTTGTTTTATATTCCATCTCTTTGCGCGCAAACTGCTTAGCCATGCGTAAATGCATGCTGTCAGGTGTAAGCTCTAAAAAGTCTCCGGCTTTATTTTTCATAGCATATTTGTTCATCCATGTTGACGCGGCAAGCTCATCACCATGGAAATATGCAATACAATTTTTTAATACTTCGTCATAAGAAAACGTTTGTTCGTCGCTTATTACTGACTCTATTGGTAAATCTAAAGTTAACATGTACATTATATTTTTAAGATTTTTTATGATTTTGTTTCAGGTGGAAATTCGACTGCAATTTAGGATTGTTAATCCGGTTTTTGGTTTTCTATTTCTTAACATTTGGCTGAACTTTTAAACAATTACCTTTTATCATAGATTTTTTATGGCGCCCCTAAACCATAATGTTAATAACAATTACGAATTGTTAATTTGTTTATTTGCTATTCTGAGAATGTATTTTATAAATGCTTAAACATATGAAAATTATCGCGGCTGCAGTCTTTTTTTTATTTCAAAATATTCACTTAATATGTATATATGAGTTAAGTGAAAATTGCAGAAATGAAGCTGTTTTTAATATTTGTGCCTTATCTTTGTGGTTATAATATAATAGTTTGCTGATTTGTCAATATTTTTCATCTTTTGCCGAATTAACAAATTTTGAAAACAAGGTTTATTTTATCCAATAATAACAATAATGAATACAGAAACTTTTTTATTTGATAAAATTGTTTTCGGCCCCATAAAGAGCCGGAGACTTGGACTTTCTCTGGGCATAAATCTTTTGCCGCTCGATTCGAAGCTTTGCAACTACAATTGTATTTATTGCGAGTGCGGATGGACAGGTATAAAAGGTAAATCAGCCCAAGCGTTTAATTCCAGAAAGGACGTTAAGAATGATCTGGAAGAGGCTTTGATCGAGTTAAAATCGAAAAATATTACTCCCGATGCAATTACTTTTGCCGGTAACGGCGAACCAACCATGCATCCTCATTTCTCAGAAATAATTGATGATACAATAGAATTAAGAAATAAACATTTTCCGGGCACAAAAATAGTAGTACTTACCAATGCAACAATGCTGAATAGGAAACCTGTGTTGGAAGCTCTGAAGAAAGCAGACTTAAGAATTTTGAAATTAGATGCCGGCACAGAAGAATTGTATCAGAAGATAAACCAGCCGCACTCTAAAAAAGGGCTGAGTTATGCAGTTGAACAATTACAGCATTTTGATGGTGATTTAACTGTACAGTCAATGTTTTTAAAAGGGATGTCTGATGGGGTATTTATTGACAATACTACCGATGAGAATGTTAATGCCTGGCTTGAACTGATAAAAAAAATAAAACCTAAACAAGTAATGCTTTATTCTATTAACAGAGCCACAGCAGGACAAGGTCTGGAAGCAATTTCTAATGAAAAGCTTAAAGAAATTGAACTGAAAGTTAAAGAATTGGGCATTGAGACAATGGTAAGTTAAAAAAGGGGGACATCCAAATAAGCATCTCCTCTTAATCTCCTCTCCAAAAGAGAGGAGGTGAGGCTATAAAAAATGATCAAAAACAACAATAAATAATCAACTCGATTCACTATTGCCTTTCCCCTTTGAGGGGATATGAAGAGCGGGGCTTTGCCTGCTACTTCCCGGCCGTCAGCAATTTTGAATCATGCCTTCTGTTTTTCTCTAATATTATCAGGCGGAGTTCTCTACCCATTTGGCCTGCGATACCAGTATTTTCTTCTGCCCTTCTGATTAAATAAGGCATAACTGAATTAACCGGGCCGTAAGGAAGGTATTTGGTTACATTATAACCCGCATCGGCCAGGTTATAGGTAATATGGTCGCTCATGCCGAAGAGCTGTGAAAAGTATACATGCGGATGATCGTTTGGAATATTTAATTCTTTCATCTTGCTGATCAAATGCATTGAGCTTGCTTCATTATGAGTGCCTGCACAAAGCGTAATTAGATCAACATTTTCAAGACAGATATCAACTGCTTTATCAAAGTCGGAATCAGTATTTTCTTTAGATGTCTGAATAGGTGATTTATATCCCATTTGTGAAGCACGAAGATTTTCCCTTTCCATGTATGCTCCGCGAACCAGTTTTATGCCTATGAAAAACTTTTTATCTTTTGCTTTTTGTATGAGTTTATTAAGATAATCAATCCTGTCCCAGCGGTACATTTGGAGAGTAGTTAGGACAATAGCTGTTTTTGTATTATGAATCTCCATCATTTCTTCAGCTAATGAGTCAATAGCTTCCTGGATATAACTTTCTTCCGCATCAAAATAAATCGGCACATTAGATAGGGATGCGTTATTACAAATCTCCGCCAGCCTTACTTTTAAACTTTGATATTCTTTTTCTTCATCCTTGCTAAGGGGCTTTTTGAAGTTAATTTTTTCCAGTAAATCGAAAGGTGCGATACCTGTGAGTTTAACGCTTGTATATGGGATAGCGCGGTCGTCTTTTGCTAATTTTATAATTTTCAGGATTTCATCTTTTGTTCTGTTAAAATCTTCTTCGCTTTCCTTACCTTCAACAGAATAATCCAGAATGGAACCTATATGAGATCTGCTGAGTTTCTTAACGACATCTTTGCTTTCTTCTAAAGATTCACCGCCGCAAAACTGTTTAAATATCGTTGCTTTAACAGGTAATCTAACTGGTATCCCAATTTTAATAGCAAAAACAATAAGTTTTGAAAATGCTTTTACAAGGGTTGGATTGCCCATTAATTTAAACAGCCATAGCGACCGCTTTAGTTCCTGGTTGCCTTTAGCATTAAAAGCTTTTTCTGTATTTTCGAATGAAATTTCGGGAGCCGCCATTTTGATTTTGTTAATTTTATAATTGGTTATGAGTAAACGAATAATTACAAATTTGCGAAACTGTGTATTAAAAATTAAACCAAAGCAAATTACCAGATCAGCATATTCTCAGAAAGCTAAATTAGTCTTTCTTCTTCAAGTACTGGATAATTGCCAGCAAAGGCGGAATAGTAGTCATTAACAATCCTATAAAGATAAATAAGCCAGACCAGGCGAATGATACGAGGTAAGGATCAATTTGCTGCATAATCTCTTGAAAAACAAGTTTATTCTCAACGATTAATTTCCCTTTTTCAGCTCCGGCAATAACCAGAAAAGTCAAAAACACCAAAAGTGAAATATTTGTAAGCCAGAAGCCTATTCGAATAATTGTTTTTTGAGTACCGGCGAATTCAAATTTGGTTACATCAGTAATAATAAATAATACAGATGCCAGTAAAATCATGGTATTAATGCCTATTGCTGAACCCATAGAATGAGCCACAGTAATGTGCGTGCCGTGAGTATAAGCATTAACGGCTGGGATGGAAATTAATATTGCAAGAACGATATTTAAAAATATCCAGATGTCAGAGGCAACGAGAAAACGAAAAGGTAAGAAATAAAAATCTTTTTTAGCTTGTTCCAGAGATTTTCTCCAGTTCCAGATTATTTTTGAAAGGATCAATAATTCCGACATGCTTATTACATAAGAAAGGTACCTTATCCAAGGTGCTGTCGGGACATTATATATATGGTGCGCCCATCCGAACATAAGGTTGGTAAGTCCTAACAGATACATCCAAAATGCCAAATTTGATCTGGATAGACTTTGATCTCCTTTTATTCTCTCCATCACAAAAAGAGCTGTTCCGTATACAAGCATATTCCATGACCCCACTAATGAACCGCCTGCTTTCCACTGAACAGTGAGTTCGAGGATAATATTATTCCTGAAGTGAGGCAGTACCCATAGGTAAGATTCTGTGAATGTCATCAAAAAGAAACAAACCCCTGTTGACCACATCCACATATAAACAGGCCATTGTCCTACTTTTTTTAAAACGGTCTTAAAAAAATTAAATGTAAATATAACCCAGGAAACAAAAATAGGAATGGCGAGTATCGGCGGAAATTCCCAATATTCTCGTCCTCCGAATTTACCAAACAAGTAACTAGATATGATTAGAAATCCTGTAATAATAAACATCCATATATGTACAACAGCCATTTTCCTGGAGAAAAGAGGCAGGCCGCAGTATTTAGGAAGATAATAATAGATTCCGCCAATGGCACTAAGGAATATCCATGAAACTGTGAATGAAACATGGATAGGTCTGTTTTTAAAGAAAGGCAAGAGGTCAAAGAATCCAGGAAAAACAAATTGAAATGCGCTGATGCATCCAAAAAATGATCCAGCTAATAAAGCTGTAATTGAAAGAAAAATAAATACTACTCCAATTTCTTTTTTCATCGAACGTCTTTTTGTGTAATTGTTCCGTCAAGATTTATTTCAAAATTCCTAACTGGGGAAATCCCTGTTTTATCAACATAATTAAGGTATTCGGTTAAAGCCTTTACATCACTTTCTGGAAGATGCAGATTAGGCATCCTCTGCGTACCATTTTGGATTAAAGTTTTAACATATATTTCGCCTTTGCCGGGAGCAGACATAACATTTGTAAGATCGGGTCCCATATATCCACCCAAGCCATACAACTGATGGCAGGAAATGCAATTGTGTTCCTGAAATAATAATTTGCCGTTTTTGGCACCTTCTGTTAAGAAACTTTGGCTGGGATCGTTTTCTGTACCTGAAGTATAGACAAAATATGCGTCTATAACAAACAAAATAAACAAACTCCAAAAGAAAAATCGTTTTAACCCAGTTGACATACTATTGGTTGACATACTATAAAATAAATTTGAAAATTAAACAATTTAACATCAGCAAATCAGAATATTTTTGAATTAACAAATTATTTTTCATTTCCGGAAGCGATAGATGAAAGAGCATTCATATTATTTATAACAAGTTTGCGGTTGCTGACCGAAAGAATTTCCTTGTTGGTAAAATCCAGCAAAATTTTATAAAGGTAATTTTTCGTAGTACCTACAAGACTTGCCAGATCTTTAACAGAATAATTAATTTGTAATTTCTTATCGCTTTCCAAATTGTTTTCTGAGGCAATGGAAATAAGCAGTTCGGCACATTGTTCTCTTATACTTTTTCTTGAAATACTTGTTATCCTATGTTCAATAAAATATATTTTTTGGCATAAATCTCTCATTAACCGTTCAGATACTATAGGCTCTTTATCAATAAGAGTTTTTAAGTCTGAAGCTTGTATAAAACATGCTGAAGCTTCGTCAATTGCAGAAGCTGAAAAAGAATAAACCTCATCATTAACAAATGAATTAAGCCCAACAACATCACCATGTCCGGCAACCCACATAATAAATTCCTTGTTCCTGACACCTTTTTTAAAAATTTTCACCGCACCCTTTTGAATACAGTAAACCCCAGATACAAAATCGCCGTTTTTTATTAAGTAATCGCCTTTATTATATGTTTGCTGCTTTTTACTTAAATGGATTTTAACCTGAAGTTCCGGAGTACAATTTCTCAGCGCTGAGCAATTGCTCAGCCAGCAATTTGCACAACCTGCAGATTCATCAGAAGAAGCTAATGGACTCTTACTTGCGGTCATTACCAGAATATGATTATAAACACACAAAGATATTTGCCGCAATATGACGAAACAATGATACGAGTCATAAAATTTTATTAAGAAACTGTCTGAATTCTGATTTTTTTTGTTATGCAACTCCTTCAATACAAAGGTTTTGCCTTCAGTAAAATTTAAATCAAAAAAAATAATTTTTAAAAAAATAAAAAGGTGACTATGGTCATGTTATTGTAATTTGATTTTTCATTTTTAAATTCAAAAAACACCTTTTGACTGCAGGGCTTAAATTTATTGTGAAAGCAAATTCTAAGAAAATATTAGACAATAATGTTTATAAAAAAAGAAAATGAATTTGCCTCACAGTAATCAGAATGATTTTAGTCATAATTGACAAACGCGGATTAAATAGGATACTTGTCTGTAAAAACATGGATTTATTCTTTTAATCTACGAGAAGTTCTATTATTCTGTTGAATATGCAAAGGCAATGTTAAATTAGAATAAAATAATGCATATGCAAATGTTTTATTGGTAAAGTGTTAAAACATGACACTTATCATTTTTTTTTGCGGTCTGGTTTTTCATATTTGTAAAATATGCATTGTTAACAAAAACGTAATGAAATATGCTGAAAGAAACTGAAATTGTCAAAAAGATAAAAGCAAAGCCTGATACCACATTCGAAGATTTTTTATCCGCATATTGTTCAGCAGAATGGATATTCCTGGCAAAAACATATTTAGAAGTAAAAAGTTTTAAAAAAGACGAACGCGTTTTCTCCGAAGGGGATGCAGTTACAGGGGTTTACTTTATCAATAAAGGCATGGTAAAAATTGTTTCCTTTTTTGATAAGGATAATGAACGCATATTACGTTTATCCAATAATTCCTCATTAGTCGGACACAGGGGTTTATTTTCTAAATATTATCCTATCTCCGCGATTGCTCTTTCCGAGGCTGAAGTTACTTTTATTCCAATGGATATTTTCACAATGCTGATAAAAACAAATCCTGACTTCAGTCTTTTTCTTATTTCGTTTATTTCTGAAGATTTGAGGAAAACAGAAGAGCAGATGAAATACATGATCCATGGAGAGGTGATAACAAGGATTGCAATAATAATCTGCATGCTGATTGATGCTTTTGGGTATGATTCTGAAGAAAAAAACCGGCTGAATTATACTCTTTCACGCAAGGATATTGCAAATATTGCGGGAACTACTTATGAAAGTGTAATACGAAACCTCACTCAGCTTGAAAATAAAAAGGCCATTAAAATTGACGGCAAAAGCTTTAAAATAACAAGCGAAGTCGGCCTTAGGCAATTGGCAAATCATCAAAACAAGCGAATCAGTTTTTAAATAGCCGATAATCTGAGATTGTAAATTAATCTGTGCTGTTTAGTTTTCTTATATTTGACTAATAAAACTCAGCAGTGCTTGGGTAATTTAAACTTATATAAAGTTAAATAGTTATATGAAAGTTGAAGGCGAAAACTACACGACAATTTGGTTGGATAAAAATAATGATAAAGTTGTATGTGTAATTGATCAACGATTTTTACCTCATAAATTTGTAATTGAAAATTTAACTACTGTAAATGAATTTGCTGCTGCAATAATTGATATGCATATTAGGGGTGCTGGGCTTATAGGCGCTGCAGCAGGTTACGGAATGTATTTGGCAGCATTAGAATCCAAAGAAAAAGAATCCTTCGATGAACACCTCATCCTTTCGGCCGACAAATTGAAATCTACCAGACCTACAGCCGTTAACTTGGAATGGGCTGTTAACAGGCAGTTATCCGCTATTGCAAAAGGGAATTCAATAGATGAAAAAATTACTATTGCAAAAGATACCGCGGGCCTTATAGCAGATGAAGATGCTCAATACTGCAGGAGGATAGGTGAGCATGGAGTTAAAATAATTGAACAAATCAGTAAAAATAAAAATGGCGGAACCGTTAATATTTTAACGCACTGCAACGCGGGCTGGCTTGCGTTTGTTGACTATGGTTCTGCAACTTCTCCTATTTATGAAGCACATAGGCAGGGCATAAAAGTACATGTTTGGGTTGATGAAACCCGCCCGCGCAACCAGGGCGCAAGTTTAACTGCCTGGGAGCTCCTGCAGCAAGGGGTTCCGCACACCGTTATCTCGGATAATACAGGCGGACACCTGATGCAGCATGGGTTGGTGGATATGGTTATAACAGGAGCCGACAGAGTGACAAGGGCAGGAGATGCCGCAAATAAAATTGGAACATATTTAAAAGCATTGGCGGCATTTGACAATAATATCCTTTTTTATGTGGCCTTGCCTTCTTCAACTTTCGATTGGAATATAAAGGATGGAATTAAGGAAATTCAAATTGAAGAGCGTAACTCAGATGAAGTTAAGTATATGCAGGGCTTATGCAATGGTGAATTGAAAACGATTTTGGTTACCCCCTTGAATAGTCCGGCAGTTAATTATGGTTTTGATGTAACACCTGCCAGGCTTATTTCAGGATTAATTACGGAAAGAGGAATCTGTGAAGCAAATGAACAAGCTATTTTAAATTTATTTCCTGAAAATTTATAGGATGAAAGAAACAGGAGTAATAAAATTTAACTGCAATTGGATAAAAGAAAAGCCTTTGAATCCAGACTTGATAGTTGAATTGAATTTTTGGCGTGCTAAAATGTTTGATTTAGGGTTTATTGGGGTTTATGAAAATGGGATAGGATACGGCAATATGAGTATCCGTTTTCAGGGCAGTCAGTTTATTATTACAGGCTCCGCGACTGGTAAATTAAACATGCTTACAAACGAGCACTATACAAAAGTTGTTGAATATGATTTAGAGAAAAATAGTTTAACAGCCATTGGTCCGATCATAGCATCTTCGGAGTCACTTACTCATGCCGTTATTTATGAATATGATAATAACATAAATGCAGTAATTCATATTCACAATATGGATTTGTGGGAAAAACTGATGCATAAAGTTCCTACAACAAAAAAAAGTGTGGAATACGGAACTCCTGCAATGGCTAAAGAGATAATCAGGCTGTTTGATGAAACAAATTTAAAAAGTCAAAAAACACTGGTGATGGCAGGTCATGAAGAAGGTATTATTTCTTTTGGAAAAGATTTGAACGAGGCGGGGGATTTGATTTTAAAAGTATATAATTTAT
>CAISYK010001252.1 GCA_903889605.1 uncultured Bacteroidota bacterium | reverse complement strand
TTTAACATCATATAAAGAAATATTTTTCCCTAGTGAATCTATCATGGTTATCGGAGGAGCCTTTTTGCCAAGAAGCAGCGGTTTTAAAGTAAATGCACGGTTTGTTATCTTATATAACTGCGTAGAATCCACCCAAAAAGCCTGTTTGGTAGCGTAATATTTATCCACCATGTGAACAAACACTGCATCCATCCCCATAATGTTTGAACTTTCATAATTATAGGTTAACCAATAAATAATATACTTGAACATTTCCTGGTTTGCTTTTGATTTTGCGGCAAGGTAATCTACAGCGACATTAATGGAATCAGGCATTTGAGCAGTCATCTTTTCCATATATTGTTTAATTTTAGTATGAAAAATAGGTGTTCGCAGCAGCCTGTCATCACTAAAATCAATATTGTCAAAAAAATGAGCCTTATAATAACGGTATGCAAAAGTTGTATCTTTTTTTCCATTTGGTAATAATGGAGCTTCAGGTATTTCAGGATCTTCCATCGCTTTAAATAATTTAGCTACAAATGTTGTAGGGTTATTCTTAATAAAGCCAAGTTTGTAATCTTTTACTTCATTATCGATCACCGTCATTTTATCCACAATCAATTTTACAGAATCCTTGTTAGTTTTTGTTGTTTTCTTGTAAAGGTCACGTAATGGCTCAATCTGCGTTTGCTTAGTCGACATAAATGTCTGATAATCGTAAAAGAATTTGTTTTCTACAGAGCCTTTTACCTTCATGTATTTAATGTAATCGGTTGTGTCAGTTTCTAAAGAAAAATTTTGTTCTGCATCCATTACAAAATCAAAATACTTTTTGTTCGGCGGGACAAACAAATAAATTCCCTGCGGGTACTTTTCGGTTCCTTTAAAAACCACTTCGCCTTTGGCATTAACTTTAGCTGAATCTTTTATATATTGCTTATCCCCGTAATAATTTGCCAATAGGCATGTAGAACCTTCTTTTAAACCTTTGGCTGTGATTTTAATATTGTATCCTTCGGGATTGCCGGCAATAACGGCAGTAGTTGAAAGGATAGATAAAATCGTAATTGATTTAGCAAAAAATGAATTCATAACAAATAATTTTTTAATGATTAATGGTGTTCGGTTAATGAATAGTTTTGATGATTTAGGAATTTCATGTTTTATGATACAATTATAGCCAATTTTTAGCAATTTTTTTACCCTCAAATTTAGAGTAAAATTAATTACTAACACCAAAAAACACTTTCGCTTGAAAATCAGCAACTTGCGAAATGTTAAAAAATATTAAATCTGATTTTCAATAGAATTGAAACAGCGGATTTCCCAATCACAATCATGGTCATTGATGAATACAAACCTAACACTTACAATTTCCCCTATTTACCTATTGAATATGTTTTTTTAACGAATATTATTATAAACTCAATTAATATCGGACTATACTTGCATTAAAACTATATATCATAAAAGCTAAACGGCTTTGTCATTCAGCAGAATCACAGGTCCGCAAATTAAAATATATGGAGTCAAAAATAAGAATACTTGCTTTTGCAGGTAGTACCCGCAAAGATTCTTTTAATAAAAAGGTATTGAGAATTGCTGTTGAAGGGGCAAGAAAAGAAGGGGCAGAAGTAACTGTTATTGATCTTGCAGAAATCCCTATGCCGCTTTATGACGGCGATTTTGAAATGAAAAACGGGATTCCTGAAAACGGAAAAAAATTAATGGACCTAATGATAGAAAATCAAGGTTTTCTTATTGCTTCACCTGAATATAACAGGTCGGTTTCCGGCGTATTAAAAAATGCAATTGACTGGGCTTCTCGTCCTTCAAAGGGAATAGCACCAATGAAAGCTTTTGATGGCAAAGTCGCCTGCCTTATGAGTGAATCGTCAGGTATTTTCGGCGGTTTACGCGGACTTTTTGCTCTGCGCTGGATTTTGGAAAACATTAATGTGCTTGTTTTACCTGAACAAATTACAGTGCCTAAAGCAAAAGAAGCTTTTGAT
>CAISYK010001251.1 GCA_903889605.1 uncultured Bacteroidota bacterium | reverse complement strand
TTGGAATGAAATAATAAAAGTAATAATTGAATAATTAATTATGCATAAAGGCAAAACATTATATAAATCAGAAAAGTGCGAAGTTATAAACTGTACATCATGCGGGTTTGCACATGTCAACCCGCTTCCGAAGCAAACTGATCTGGAAGATTTCTATGAAAAAAAATTCTATCAAAATGTAAAAACATCATATTTTGATGATTACGAAAGAGATCATGATTGGTGGAAATTGAATTATACTGAATTGCTTAATACGATGGAGGAATTGCATAAAGCTTCTCCAAAACAAAAAAATAAAAAAAGAATGCTTTTAGATATTGGTTCTGGTCCTGGTCTTTTTCTAAATACCGCAGACAAACTAGGTATTGATGCCATGGGTATTGAGCCCTCCCTGCAGGCATATAAATATTCCAAAAAGAAATATAAATGCAATGTGGTAAATTCCACTATTGAAGGACTGAAGGGTTACAATAAAAAATTTGATTTTATACATAGTTCATTAGTTTTGGAGCACATTCTGGATCCGCTCGCATTCGTTGAAAAATCAAAGGCTATGCTGGCCCCTAATGGTTTATTTTGTATTATTGTACCAAATGATTTTAATCCTGTTCAAACAATAATTCATAGTTTAGGAAAGCCTCAATGGTGGGTAAGTCCATTTGAACATCTGAATTATTTTAACCGGAAAAGTTTAAGGCGTCTTTTTGAAAAAGCAGGGATGGAAGTAGTATATGAAAATGTAACCTTTCCAATTGATTTGTTTCTATTGATGAACCAAGATTATTTAACCGACCCTGTTGTTGGAAAAGCTTGTCATTTAATGCGAAAAGATTTTGAGTTTAATATTGAAAAATCCAAGTCTGAAAAATTTAAGAAAGACCTTTACAAAGCCTTTTCAAAATTAGGTATTGGAAGAGAATTAATTATTATTGCCAGAAAGAAATGAGTGAAATAGATAATTTGTTTTTAAGCAGTCAATTGGCTCACGAGCTTTATGATAGTTGTAAAGCCAATCCTATTATTGATTTCCATTGCCATTTATCTCCCAAAATGATCTTTGAAGACAAAGTTTTTTCAAATATCACTGAATTATGGCTTAAAGACGATCATTATAAGTGGCGTGCTCTTCGATTGTTCGGTGCAGGAGATGATTTATTTCGGGCAGAAGGGAAGGATTTCGAACTGTTTGAGCAATGGTGTAAGGTTTTTCCAATGTTATTGTTCAACCCTTTGCTTGACTGGGCAAGATTAGAACTTTGGAATTATTTCAAAATAGATTCGGAGCCTAATAGTGAAAATGCTAAACTTCTTTGGGAAGAGATGAATTCAAAAATAAATTCGGAAAAGCTTTCACCCAGAAAAATACTTGCATCATCAAAAGTGCAGATTCTGTGCACTTCTGACGATCCCGCTGATGATTTGAAATATCATAAATATTTAAGAGCATTGGATAATTTTCCTGTTAAAGTATTTCCAACTTTCAGACTGGACAAATTGTTTTATAAAATAAAATTTAATGAAATTAAGAGCTGGGTTTCAAGTTTACAAGAGGTAAATAACAAAAATATTTCTTCAATTAAAGATCTTAAAGATTCCTTAATTGAAAGGCACAATTATTTTCACGAATTGGGCTGCAGAATGTCTGATCATGGAATAGAATCCATTAATTTTATATTGTGTAATGATTTTGAGGCTGATCAAATATTTCTAAAAATAATGGCTGGTTTAGAAATCGGATCTGATGAAATTGATAAATGGAATAGTTATATTCTAACTTTTCTTATCGAATTAAATCATTCTAAAAGTTGGACAACCCAAATCCATTTAGGGGCAATTCGAAATAATAATAGTTCCGCATTTTCAAAATTTGGTGCCGATAATGGAACAGATTCGATCGGGGATTTTAAACATGGAAAAGGATTAAATAACCTGCTGGATAACCTACAGGTTAATAATAAACTTCATAAAATCATATTATTCAATTCCAACCCTTCTGATAATTATCTGTTCTCTTCAATCATGGGAAATTTTTACAGCCCAGGTATAAAAAATAAAATTCAGCATGGACCCGCCTGGTGGTTTTTAGATACCCATAATGGAATAACAGATCATTTTAATTCATTTTCAAATTTGGGTATTTATGAAAATTTCATTGGAATGGTAACTGATTCCAGAAGTTTCACATCATTCACCAGACACGACTATTTTAGAAGGACGATTGCAAATATAGTTTCAAAAAAAATAACCGCTAAGGAGATGATAACATCTCAGGAAAATATTAATAGATTTTTAAATAAGATTACATACAATAACGCATTAGAACTATTTAATTAAAAAACATGAAGATTGTTGTAATCGGACCGACCAGTTTACTTGCCGAATCATTTATGATAATGGCATTAATTCAAAAGCATGATATTATTCAGCTTGGAAGAAAACAGAATTTTAAAGTTAAAGACTGCACTTATTACTTTTCTGAATTAAAGGAAATTGACGAATTAACTTCCTGTGCGGATGCGATATATAATAACCATGGAACCATTGATGTTGTTATAAATTTCATTGGGACTCACCATAAGCCGATGGATTTTGAAAAAGATGATCTTCAGGAATTGTATGCAGTTTTTAAACGTGTTATGGATGTCAACATAAATTTAGCCTTTATGATGACAATGGTGTTTTCAAAAAAAATGATTCCCGCAAAACATGGACATATCATTCACCTGTGTTCTAATGCTTCCCGATTAGCTTTATATGGTTCTTATGGATACAATGCCTCAAAGCATGCACTTGAGGGATTAATAAAAACTGCAGCAGCTCAGTTGGCACAATTTAAAGTTAGAATAAATGGTATTGCCCCCGGCACCGTGATTTCTGATCTTAACAGGAAAATGCTGATTGTTGACGGGAACCTAACCAATAGGGCTCTTTCTATACTCGCACATACTCCATCAAAACAGTTTTGCAGTCTCGAAGGAGTCAGTGAAACAATATTAGCCGCATGTATTCCTCAGAGACATCTGACCGGGAATGTTATTTTTTGCGATGATGGTTACAATATTGAAGGGCATTCCTGGCCAGATGGGAATGAAGAACTTTATAAACACAGATCTGTTATATAATAAAATCCAAAATATATTATTTCCTGTCATGAAATGTAACATCTGTAATTCAACTGTTTTTTCACAAAACATTCCGGTTAAAAAAAATAATTATTGGATATGCGCAGAATGTAATTCCGCCATGTATTATCCGGTTCCTAATCAGCGGGAAATTGATGAATTTTATGAAAATTACATCACTTATAAAACTGGATTAACTGAATATTTAGTTGAATCAACATACCCTGGTTTTGTTTCTAATTTGAACTTAACTCTGAAAGATTTAGACTGGCCTTTTAAAGCTGAAAATACTACCAGGCTTTTAGATATTGGATGCGGAAATGGTTTTTTTCTTTTATATTTGAAAGAAAATTTCCCTTCATTTGAAACTGAAGGGCTGGATTTAAGTCAGGAGTGCGTTAATAAATGTATAGAAAAAGGTCTGAATGTTAGTATCGGTGATATTTTTTCATTGGACAATAACAATGGTTATCAATTCATAACTATGTTTCATGTTATTGAACATACTAAAAACCCTATTGATTGGATTAAAAAAATTCATTCATTATTACAGCCGGATGGTGAATTGATAATTGAAACCCCGGTATATGGATTGGTGGCTGAATGTTTCAAAGAAAACTGGAGATATTTTATGCCGGTAGAACACTTGAACATATTTTCAAAAAATGCAATGTTAAGTGCGCTGAAGAATAATGGATTTGAAATAATAAAACATATCACTTACGGTGCCGGAAACATTAATGCAGACATTAACAGCATAAATAAAAAAGCAATGGACAACTTAGTAAAAAAAGCAGATTTAGGTGATACTTTAGTTGTGTATGCTAGAAAAATAAATAAATAATATTATGAAATCAATAGTTATTGTGAGTGCTGGAATAATGCAGGTTCCGGCAATTAAAAAGGCAAAAGAGCTGGGGCTCAATGTTATTTGTACCGACAAAAATCCTAATGCTGTGGGCTTTGAATATTGTGACCTTAGTGTTCCTATTGATTCTAAAGACATTAAAGGTCATATTGATTTCGTTACTAAAAATAAAGATATCTATAATATCAAGGGAGCATTTGCAGGATCTGACGTGGCCACCACTGTAGCTGCCATAAACTCCGTTTTAAACATTAAAGCTATTTCTTTAGAAACTGCCGAACGCTCAAATAATAAATGGTTAATGAAACAAAGCTGGCTTAGGGACAAAGTTGCTACGCCCAATTCAATTCATGTTACAACCTTAAACGAAGCTGAGAAGGCAGTTAAGATTATAGGGGTGCCTTGTATGGTTAAATCAGTGGATAATGCTGCATCAAGGGGAAGTAAATTAATTGTAAATATTAATGAATTGGCAAAAGCATTTGAAAGTGCCTGTGAGTATTCAAGGACAAAAACTGCCTTGGTGGAAGAATATATCTCTGGTAAAGAATATAGTGTGGAATCAATTATTATTAAAGGTGAAGTACATATTATCAGTGTTGCAGAAAGGCATTTTGCTTTTCTGCCTTATCATATTGAAACTGCTCATATCGATCCAGTTGATATCAATGATAAACAGTATAACTCAATTAAGAATTTAGTATCAAGTGCAGCGAAATCACTCGGTATTGATGTGGGACCTGCGAAATCTGATATTATAGAAGACTCTTCCGGCTTTAAAATCTTGGAAATGCCTGCCAGGCTTAGCGGTGGATTTCATTCACAATATACAACTCCAATAAGCACAGGAATGGAGCCTATTAAGGCTGTTATGCAGCTTGCTGTAGGCGAAGAGGTAGATCTTAATTTTATTACTCCCCAAAGAAAAAAGTATTCCATGTGTGCCGGCATTTTCCCCCGTCCCGGAAAATTAATTTCAATTCAGGGCCTTGAAGAAGCTAAGGTTTCCAAAGGAGTTAAGGAAATAATTTGTACAAAAGGACCGGGTGATTTTATTACGGAATATAAGGATAATGGAGACCGTTTTTTTTGGATTATTACCGATGGAGCAACGAGAGAGGAGGCTGTAAATTCCTTTGAACTTGCCAAAAGCAAAATTAAATTCATTATTGAATCCGATAAATAATTAAGCTTATTATTTTCTAAGCGTGACATTTTCTTAGCTTATTATTTAACACAGTTAGAGTTTAATAACATAAAAGTGCCATTCAGAGTCGAGGATTAATGTTGCTTTTATTCTGTTTAGGTCTATTTATCTAATAAATATTATTAAAGTGTATATATATTCATTTTATCATTGTAACCTTATGTTCTCTTCTATTGAAGAAGATAAAAGAAAGGAAGT
>CAISYK010001250.1 GCA_903889605.1 uncultured Bacteroidota bacterium | reverse complement strand
TTATAATTTTTTAATCTATTGCCAATGGGTATATTTTGAGCATGGAATAATAGAGCCGGCACAAATTAACCTAAATAAACGGAAATTGTTAGATCACACCTGCAATGAATTTGTTGAATTTATGGGACAGGAACACATAATTTTCAATGAAAAAATTGATAGAAAAATATTGCATACTTCTTTTTTAGAAGCCTATTTGGATTGTAAAACAGATAAATTTAAAAGTCAATTAAAAACATTCACAAAATGGCTTATCCAATATGCACAATATACAGAAGGCTTTGCAGAAATAAAAAAGGAAACTGATATTGGCAGAACAAATAATGTTAATTGGATTATATTTACAAAATCGAATTAATGATTTAGGCATTATGGCATATAATTTTTGTAAATTTGTAATGCTAACGAGCCTTCGTTTTGGACGTTTAATGGTTGGGAGTATTTAGTACTTACAAATTCACAAGGAAATCTCATATGCAATAACCGCAGCAATGCGGTTATTTTTTTTCAATTACTTTCCAAAAGAGTATTTTTTCACGTTTAATAGCCTCCCTTCAATTTCAAAAAAAACTATTACCCTTTTTTATTATACTTTTAACCGACTAACCGACTAAAAACAGATTAAATAAGTAATAGAAAGGCTTTGAGCCAGTCGGTTGAATAAAGTTTTATCCGACTGACTACCGACTGAACCGACTATTATACATTTTTATCAAGTCGGTTGACTTTAAATAAGTCGGTAAGAGTTAGGAATTGTTTTTTTCAAGAGTCTGGTTGAAACCACATGTTAATAGTAGTTTCATGCTTTCCAGTCGGTAAAGTCGGTTGAAATTGATTTTTTTAGGGCATCCCCATCATTCTGCATCTATATTTCATTACTACATTCTAACAGATGATAGATAAAAAACAAAAAAAGTGTTGTAGTAAACTCCATTACTACATTATTTGAGATATCGTAAATATGGTATAATAATAATGTAGTAGTACTTACAACTGTGTTTATATTTGTTTTACTACCCTCTAAAACCATACAAAATATGAATAAATACATTGCTCAATGATTATTTTAAATTCATTGGCAAGGTTGAGGAATTTGTTTTTAGTCATCGGTATTGGGTATAATATTTGTAATTTTGCATCAGCACTTGTTTGTTAGGGCAGTATCCTTTCAATAAAATTGTTGGTGAGTATCGTTTCAACAATTCCAAGTGTTTTTTCTTTTAATCTAGGTTACAATTTATAAAATACTTTATTATATATTTGTATCGCAAACACACTTTATACAATTTTCAAAAATTTACTACTTTATTAATAATATGTCGGATGGAGGGAACTCGTAAGAGCCTCAATACTTTTATACCTCGTGTATAACTTGTGTTTGCACATCCGGCACCATATTTCTATGTTATGCAAACACAAGAAAACAAAGGAAACAGCAGGAAAAACAGTACTGCCGTTTCCAAGTCAGGGTCACTAAACGGCTACAAAGACCAACTTATTTATCTTCAAAAAAAAACTATGTATCAGCAAGCAAAATGTATTGAATCACTGCTAATAGCATTAAAACAACAAGATGTTGATGTGCTTTTTGTGTTAGAAACTCCAGATATTTTAGGCAGACATTTGACTAATTTTAATTAACCGTGTGCGGATTAGCCGTTAAAAGCTGAGTGTAAAGGTTGTATATGTGAATTACAGTTACACAAATCTAAATAACAGACTATAATTATTTGTAAATACTAATCTTACTTAACTATTATTTTCCTATCTTTAGACATATAAATAGATAGTTCAGTTCACAATCAGTTCACAATTTCGTTGATAGATTTATTAAACTGCTTTATATTAAGTGGTTTCGGGATACAGTTCGGAATCCGCTCGGGACCTCCAACAAAAATCGAAAAATCCCGTTATCTTAAAATAACGGGATTTCGCTTTTTGGGAGGTGTAAGAGTTGAATAATTACAGCAATATCGAGCGCTTTCAGCACAAAACTTAAAACCATCCAGCGACATTTCCCTCGAGCCATTTTTGCAAAGCGGCATTTTTCTAATTTCATACATACCAATTTCTATGCAATCATTAAAACTATTTTATAATTCTTGTATCTTTTTACAATTTCCTGGATTATAGTATTAAAAGCCGCAAAATGACAGCTCCAATAAATATCGCAGGATCGGCCGCAACTTATAAAAACATGGAACAAATAAATGCCGAAATACTTAAATGGATAAAAGCAAAAATTGAGCAAACCAGAAAAGAAAATCAAATAATAGATAAATTGAGATTCACTGCATTCTTATCTGGAATTTCTAAAACTGATAATTTCGACTAATAGAATCAAAAGCTTGAACGCTGAAAAAAACTATTTTTAAACAGGTGCAGGTAATAAATTTAAGCATAGTCAGATGGCGCTTCTATAAAGGCGCCTTTATTATTTAAAAAATTAATATTTCGCCTATTACATATTATTTTTTCTCCATTTAGAAAGATGGTGATTATTGAAAATTGTTTTTATTACATTCCCCGCGGCATTCAATATCTCCTCTAAAATTCTCAAAAGGATCGGAGCATCATTTAGCAAAACATAAGTCATTGTTATTATTACTTTTGGATAGTTTATAACTTCTTTAAAATTATTTTAATAATTATTGTGTCTTTTTGTGCCAACATGCATTATGGTATTAAAAGAAGCCAAAATTATAAAACAATAAATATGACAGAACTGGCCGCATATCACCAAACTGCGGAACAAATCAATGGGGAAATGGAGCAGGTGAAAGCCGCTCAGAATGACCCCAGCTGTTTTGCTCCATTGTATACATGCTATTATAAAAGGATTGCTGCATATATCTATCACCGTATTGAAAGCAAAGAGGAAGCTTTCGAGATAGCCGCTCAGGTGTTATATAAAGCCTTGGACAATCTGTCTAAATATAAAGCACAAGGTGTTCCTTTTTCCGCATGGCTGTTTCGTATTGCGCGCAACGAGATTAACATGGTGTTCCGAAAAAACAAGGCGGCCCGCATTGTAGACATAGACGGGGAAGGCGCAATGGAACTGATGGCAAATATTGAAGAAACAAAGGCAGAACATCAGGATGAGCAATTGTTTGAAGTATTGCAGGAATTGGAAGAAGAGGAGATGGAATTGATTGATATGCGGTATTTTGAAAAACGTTCCTTTAAGGAAATATGTGATATAACGGGAATGAATGAAAGTGCCTGCAAAATGAAAGTGTATAGGATACTTGAGAAATTAAAAAAGAAACTAAAACATTTATAAGCCATGAAAAAGTTCAATATAATAAAAGGCCGTGAAAAGCTTTCTGATAGTGAGATTCAGAAACAAATGAATTTTGATAAATTCATATCCGGGCACACCCCGGCTAAAGGCTGGTTTCCTAAAGGAATAAAACTATACTCACTCATTACATCTGTATCTGTTGCATTGGTGGCTGCTGCATACATTGTTTTCCAACCCGCTAAAACCGAAACGGCTGCCGCCTTAAAACCGTTTATTGATCCGCCGGCACAATCAATGGACATTTCATCAAATGTATTTACCTGCAACAACCAGCATGATAGTACTTTTGTATATAATACAGGATCACTTATCCATGTGCCGCAATCGGCTTTTGCTGATGAAAAAGGCAATGATATCTCAGGAAAGATAGAGATCCGTTATCGTGAGTTTCATGATCCCATTGATATTATGCTAAGCGGAATACCAATGAACTACGATTCAGCCGGAATACATTATCAGCTCGAGTCTGCCGGAATGTTTGAAATAACAGCATACCAAAATGGTCAGCTATTGAAATTAAAACCGGGAAAAGAAATATCTGTGAACATGGCATCTCATACAAACAATGAAAATGATTATAATATTTATTACCTTGATACTGTTAAAAGGCAGTGGGACTATATATCAGAGAATACCGGAAAAAACAAAACATGTATTCCTGTATTTGAAAAAGACCCTGAATTCACAAAAAAATTTGAATCCAATTTCGCTTTAAAAGTACCGGATAAACCTGTGCTTCCTAAAATGGGGAACCCGGCTGCCTATAATTTTATTATTGATTTCAAGAAAAATGAATTTCCCGAGTTGGCAGTTTACAAGGGTTTAAAACTTGAACCAGTAGAAAACAAAAAGAAATTTCATTCTGGCCTTGCTCAAAAAACATGGGATGATGTAATGATCGAAAGAGAAAATGATAATGAGCACTATATTATTAAGTTTAGCTCTGAAAGGGAATCCCAGAGCATCAGGGTAATACCAGTTGTGGACGAAAAAAACTATGCCGGAACAATGAAGGATTATGAAAAAAGACAAAAACAATATGAAGGGTTCTTGGCTGTAAAGAAGAAAGCCGAAAATGAAAAGAGGGATTCTTTATACAGAATTAAAGAAATATTCACAGGGGTTGCTTCAAGGGCTAATCTTAATGAGAGGTTCAATAATTTTATTGATGATAGTTATACGGAAACATCAAAGGACCTTTTGGCTTACCGAACTTTTGCTGTAAGCAAGCTTGGTGTTTGGAACAGTGATAAACCATTTGAATTTTTCAATGCCGGTGTTAAACATCATAAGGCGCAATTTGTATCTGTTAAAAAGGAATTGATAATACTTAAAAATGTATATGTGATAAAACGGCAAAGAAACAGTATCATTACTATTCCGGAAAAGAATTTTCAAGATTTTCCTTTTGAAAACGGAATTAACATAATTGTTGGGATTGGTTACAATAACCAATTATTTTATATGAAAGATGAAGATATAAAGAATGTAGATGCCGGCAAAGAAGTGATACAATTAAAAATGCGGCAGACTGAAGGTGTCAATAGTTGTGCCGGGTTAAAACAACTCCTTAAAATTTAAATAATATGATAGGCCGCATGTTAATATTTATTCTTATCTCAACAACGTTTTGCCGGGCGCAATTGCCTGGCAAAACAATTGTTTTCAAGGTAAGGGTACCAGCCGTTGAATGTACTATTCTTTGTCAGGAAAATTTTTTTTGGCTCGAAATCGAAAATCCTGTCCGGATTAAAATAAAAGGCGGACGGAATTTAAAAACCAAGGTGGAGGTGACTGATGGAAAGATAATGTCAGTAAAAGGGGACATTTATTATATACGTTTTACAAGGCCGGGTTCAGTTGCTGTTTCGGTATATCAAAGCACTCCTTTTGGAAGAGAGCTTATAGCGGTCAAAAAATTAGAGGTTAAAAATCCGGTTGTTTATTTTTGCGGTATAAAAATAGATTCCGTAGCTAAGGGTATAAAGCTTATCGGTCCAAGTATATACGCCTATTCGCAATATTATAAAAAGAATATGGATGTGACTTCTTTTGAAATGGTTTATATAAAGGACACCACCAAAAAAGTTTCGGGATTATATAAAAAAGACAGCAGCAATAAACTTGTAAAAGATGATGGAACCATCCGAATGAAATCAGATACCTGCATCATTACAAAAGAAATGAAAAAAATAATTCTTGGCTTTCAGCCGAATTACAGTTCAATTTACCTTCACAATATCGTTTGCTGCGTGCCGGATGGCAGCAAAAGGATTTTGGATCCGATACGTCTTGATATAGTAGCAGATACTGCAGATAGAAAAAAGTTTAGCCTCATTTATTCCGTAAGGCGAAAGATTTTGTGATTTCTTAATCCTTCAAAAGTAATTCTGGTATTGGTATGTAAATAATAAAAGGGCGGACTATTCTTTATGTAATTATGATTACACTTGTTTTTATAAATGGTCATTAAAAAGCCCTTAATTTATTAGGATAATTATGGAATGACAGCATTCCGCTCGTTACCTCGGGCATAGCCCAATGCATTGCTTCTATTGGGCTATGCTTTTATAAGCACTCCAAACACAAGCTTCTCCGTTCAATTATGATCGTTTCTATTGTGTCGTAATACAATAATTCATATAACACGCAGCACTTAACGCACAGAAGTCCTATTCCCCGCATCCATCGCTGATTATTTTTCCAATATCTCGGCAAAATATCTAAAACCAACAAATGTCTGCGCATTGCCATCGTATTTATATTTTGTTTGTGTTTTTAAATATTCTGAATCATCTCTCCAGCTGCCGCCTTTAACTATTCCTTTTTCATTTATCATTTCAGCAGCATTCCCGCTCATATTGTACAATCCGAAATTATTTTTCCAATAGGATTTTACCGGTGCTGTTATGTCCGCATTATCTATCCCTTTTCCATTTAGCTCTAATGTATTTATTGACTCCCATTTGAAATTACACATAATTTGTCCTTTTTTATTACGCAGCCCCTTACCTTCCCAAGGGTAAATTGCAGTACTATCACCTGCTTGAGCAGCTGTTGTCCACTCCTTTTCTGAAGGAAGTCGAAAAAGTACTTTTTTAAATTTCCTTTTCGGGTCAGAATTGTATTGCCCTGTCAACCATTCACAAAAAAGATTGGCTCCTTCATAGTTTATATTTACGACAGGATAATTTTGATATGCCGGATGGCTATGGTAGTAATGAACATAGGGTTCATTGTAACTTAACTTGTCTATCCATTTTAAGGTATCAATTTGAGCAATAGATAACAAATTTGTTTTATTTGACTCTTTCAAAGAATTCAAAAATGACATATATAGTTTATTGGAAACTTCATATTTTGAAGCATAAAGTCTATCATTAATCTTTGCTAAAGATTCATTTATTTCTTTTATGTTAACTTGTCCAAACGCTGTTATATTTAATAACAATGCTAATGTCAAGGGAAGTAATTTTTTCATATCGAATAGTATGTTTGTTTGCAGATAAGTAATAATAAATTCGAAATTTGATTTACAGTAATTATTATTGCCGAACCGAAAATTTAAATTCGTTTCTTTTTTATACAATGGCGTATAACAAGGTAATCAGACATCTCAATTACGCGATAAAGCTATTGGTTTATATTCCAGTTGATGCAGCGTTTCTTTCTTTTCTACTTTAAAAACTTTTGAGGCTTTATGTATTACACCGTCCTTTAAAAATGTACCTGTTACAGTAACTTCTTTGCTTACAGGGATATTCGGGAAGCACCATGTATTACCAGTTTTTACGGCCTTAATTATTGAGGGTCTCCTGCCGGAATAGAAAAATAATTTTACATCTTCTTCCGTATTGGAATTTAAAGTAAAATGAATTTCGTTTACACTCACTTTGGATTCAATGAATTTGTCGCAATTAACCCAGCCTATCTTTCCGATAAAAAAAGGGGAATTGTTTTTAGCGTAAAACACATCAGTGGTATCATAATGCTGCTTAAAATTGCCTTTATTAAGATTTTTATCTTTTAGATATAGTTTATATTCTATAAGATAGTTTTCATACACCGCTTTATTTAATATATTGAACTGGAATTCTGTTTCCCTTGCAGCTCCTTGTATTGATGGGACATAGTTATTTCCAACCAATGACAGAAATTCACACAATGGTGTTCCAGGCAACAACTCCTTTTCACCACCCGAAGATCCTATAGGCTTCATCAGCTCATTAAAAGAAAC
>CAISYK010001249.1 GCA_903889605.1 uncultured Bacteroidota bacterium | reverse complement strand
TATATTTTACCAATTTAACTAATTCAATGTCGGTATAGTCCTGAGCGTGATTATGAAGAAGCATATCAACCGTCAATTTTTCATCTGCAATAGATTCTAAAACTATAATTGAAGAATTTTCATTTTCCAACTTATCTATATAATTTGATAATTTCCCAATTTCCTCATGAGTATATCGATGCATTGTATCTGACTGCGAAAAAATGAGGAATGGAAATTGTAATATAAAGACTACCAATAAATATTTTTTTTTCATTTCAAACATTATTACTTTGTTAACCGAAACATTGCTTTGCTAAATAAGGCTCATTATCTTATCTTCACATTCAAATTCCATTGTCAGATATCTTTTGCCCGCTTTTGCAAGCTCAATTTCGAAAGAGATTATAACTTCATCACTCACCATTAAACCTCCATTTTTCATAGTTGTGTTCCAGGTGATTCCCCAATCCTTTCTGTTAATTAATCCGGTAACTGTAAATCCAGCTTTTTCATTTCCAAAAGAATCGTTATAAATTCTTTTAAATTCAACCATTAATTTTATTTTTTTTGAAATACCCTTAATCGATAACTCACCCCATAACTCATGAAGACCATTCACATCTGATTTCCCAATTGTACTGGAAGTAAATGTTATTTGTTTATGATTTTGAACATCCAAAAAATCAGAGCTTTTTAAATGCTTATCGCGTCCTGCATCACCTGTATTTATGGATGAGGTATCTATCCAAAGATCAATTTCAGCAGAGTTAAAGTTTATATTTGAGGTATAAATACTGGCGTCAAAGTTCTTAAATGCACATTTAATATGTGCGATCATTAAATGTCTTAACTTAAACGAAATACTGCTGTGAACAAGGTCTATTAACCATTTTGTTTCGTTTTTCATAATTAAAATATTTTTGAAATTTATAGTTTGAACTTTTTTTTGCAATTTTTATACTAAATAGGATTCGTTATATAATTCAATTTTTGAAATTATTGCCTTGAAAAATGTTCTCTTACAAATGCGTGTTCCTGTTTCTCAGTCATTTTATCTGTTTTTTCAACTTCAATTTTTGTCTTGTCAAAGCGATGATCGACTCTTAAAAAGTTAAACAGTTCAACTTTAGCTTCAGTTGGACCAAAAAGAATAACATCTTCATAATGTTTAATAACTTCACCTAATATTTTGTAATATTCTGATTGTTTATGCTGCTCTTTATTGTGCATAAGATTTTCACTCTTACCCAAGCTATGCTCTTTTTCCTGATGTGTAAACTGAGATACAACAACCTTTGTTTCAATTGGACCGGCGGTGAATTCCATAATATGTGCGCTTGAATGGTCAAGGCAAATCCCTAAACTGCTTTTTGTTTTCATATATTTATTAAAATTAATTTTTGTTTTAAATGTTATTTATGGCTTAGCAAAACTCTATTTCAATTATTAAAAATTATTTAATGTTCCTAATTGTGAAATCCTTAAATGCCTTACCAAGCTCATCCATATCATGATTAAATTCTGTTTTGAATAATTCCCATTTTTCTTTCCCTTCAATTTTGTAATCATCCATTTTCTTTTTTGAATCACTATTTTTTTGTTCGAGTATTGCAATTTTCCTTTTGTAATCTGCTCTAACATCTTGTTTCTGATTTTCTATCCTTGCATTAAATTCATCTATACTTTTTTCGTTTGCGGCGATCTTATCTGCAGTTTCTTTTCTATAGCGTTCAATATCTGCCATATATTCCTCATTGGCATCCATCAAATCCTTATTTGCCTCCGTAACATTATTTTGGGCATGCTCTACTTTTTGAGCAGATGAATTACAGCTTGTTATTATTACACCTGCCATAAATGCCGATGCTGCCATAGAAAAAATTGATTTTTTCATTTTATTTTCGTTTTAATTTGTTTTAAATTGTTTATATTTTATTGGTTTTGAGTTAGGAATATTTTACACATTCATCACTCAATATATTTATCAGGCTTCTCCTGGATTTTCTAATTATTTGTCAGAGTTGTTTATTGTGTTTTGGAT
>CAISYK010001248.1 GCA_903889605.1 uncultured Bacteroidota bacterium | reverse complement strand
TATAATCTCCTTTATTATAAACAAATTCCAAGAAAGGTATTGCTTTCGATTTATCGTCATTTACATGGAGATAACAACACCCTATATTAAAATTAATTTCGACATCGTCTTTATTACTTTTAAAAAGTTTAAGATATTCTTTAAGTGCATGGCTATAATCTTTATTATCAAAATAATCTTTGGCACTGCCACTCTCATCGGTTTGTGCATTTGAAAAATTATCAATTCCACAGAATATAACCACAATTAATGTTAAACAGAATTTAAGCATTTTATTTTCTATTAGTTTAATACAAAATTTTGACCCCTAAAATTACTAATTCCGCCGAAAGTAACTACAATTATCAGTAAATATAATTAGTGCCTGCCTATAATTGGGTTGTTTAATTCAATTATAAAAATACTCAGTGCTGATTCTACAGCTAATGGGCCGAATTCACAAATCATTATAAGAAATAATTATAAACCCATGGTTTACCATTTGATAACATAGAGATTCACAAATACGATAATAATATTTCGCAGGCATATTAAAAATAATCAATGCTTCCAAATGAATTCTTGACTATGATTGTGTCTGGCTAATGATAAATATGAATTATAAAAATGGAATAAATGAAAATGAAAACCAATTTTAAAACTACTCATTCCACCTTATCCGGCCCAGCCTTCCCTATCTAAACTTCTATATTGAATAGCTTCTGCCAAATGATTCGTTTCTATTTTTTCACTGCCCTCCAAATCGGCAATAGTGCGCGCCACTTTTAAAATCCGGTCATATGCACGGGCTGATAATCCTAATTTTTCCATTGCCATTTTCAGTAATTTATTTCCTGCATCATCAATTTTACAAATATCACGCAGTTGTTTTGAAGTCATTTGAGCGTTGCAGTGCACTCCGTCATTATTAATATAACGTTTTTCCTGGATTTCTCTGGCTTGAATGACGCGCTCCCTCACGATTGTACTTTTTTCTGATAATCGTTCGGCAGCCAGTTCGTTATACGACACAGGAGTCACTTCTACATGTATGTCTATTCTATCTAATAATGGCCCTGATATTTTATTAAGATATTTCTGGACAGTGCCTGGGGGGCATACGCAATCTTTTTCAGGATGATTGTAATATCCGCAGGGGCATGGGTTCATGGCGGCTACCAGCATAAAACTTGCAGGGTATTCTACCGAAAACTTAGCTCTGGAAATTGTTACAACGCGGTCTTCTAAAGGCTGCCGCATTACTTCCAAAACTATTCTTTTAAATTCGGGCAGTTCATCCAGAAATAAAACGCCGTTATGCGCCAATGAAATTTCACCCGGCTGCGGCACACTTCCGCCGCCAACTAGTGCTATATCGGAAATTGTATGATGCGGTGAACGGAACGGACGAGTGGAAACCAATCCTACATTTTTCCCCATTTTTCCAGCGACACTGTGGATCTTTGTAGTTTCAAGAGCTTCATGCATATTCAATGGCGGTAAAATAGTCGGCAAACGTTTCGCAAGCATTGTTTTTCCTGAACCTGGAGGACCTATCAATATAACATTGTGCCCGCCGGCAGCGGCAATTTCCAAGGCGCGTTTAATATTTTCCTGTCCTTTTACATCAGCAAAATCGAATTCATTATCATTTAATTTCAGAAAAAATTCATCACGTGTATTTACAATTGTCTGCTCGAGTTTAATTGTACCGTTAAAAAAATCAATTAGTTCTTTTATGTTTTCAACTCCATACACCTCCAAACCGCTGACAATAGCCGCTTCTTTTGCATTCAGCTTTGGCAGGATGATACCTTTAAATTTTTCTTCTCTGGCTTTTATCGCAATAGGCAATACCCCCTTAATAGGCTGCAGTCCGCCATCAAGTGAAAGTTCCCCCATAATAATATAATCGCTTACAGTTTCTGATTTTATCTGTCCGGACGCGGCTAATATTCCAACTGCAATAGTTAAATCGTATGCAGAGCCTTCTTTACGTATATCAGCAGGAGCCATATTTATGACTATGCTTTTCCCCGGAATTTTAAAACCATTATTTTTTAATGCCGCATCAATTCGCTGCTGACTTTCTTTAACAGCGCTGTCGGGCAGTCCCACCAAAAAAAAATTTATTCCAGGATTTATATTGGTTTCAACAGTAACCGTGGTGGCGTTGATTCCATATACCGCACTGCCGTATGTTTTTACAAGCATCTGTTTTGAGGATTACAAATTATTTTCAACAAAATGTATTAGAGAGTGAATTATTTTAATATGTATTTCCTGCGCCCTATCGGCATATTGGCTGTATGGAGCGCGTATTTCTATATCGCATAAGCCAGCCATTTTACCGCCATTTTTTCCGGTTAAACCTATCACAGTAATCCCTTTTTGCGATGCGGTATTCACGGCATTGATAATATTAATTGAATTGCCGCTGGTGCTGATTGCAAGAAGTATATCACCTTTGTTTCCGAGGGCTTCAATATACCGTGAAAAAACTTTATCATAGCCGTAATCGTTGCCGACACAAGAAATATGCGATGAGTCAGAAATAGAAACAGCAGGTAATGCCTTTCTGTCTTCACGAAAACGACCGCTCAGCTCTTCTGCAAAATGCATTGCATCGCACATAGAGCCGCCATTGCCGCATGATATCACTTTATTTCCTTTTTTAAAAGTTTCAACCAATGCGCTGCCAGCTTGTTCAATAGCATCAATATTTTGGGGATCAGCCAGAAACTGTTCGAGCAGCTGGCTGGCTTCCTTTAAATTGTTTTCAATAAGTGATCTGCTCATAAAACACAAAAATTACGTTTAAGACGGTTCGAATATACGGATTTTGAATTTTGTTAAATATTAAACCTGTCTGCATAATATTTCAACCTTTATCGAGATAAAATTAGCTTCTTTTGAGTTAACATTTGAAATAATTGCAGATAATTTATATATTTACATTAATATTTTAATTAAATTGCAAT
>CAISYK010001247.1 GCA_903889605.1 uncultured Bacteroidota bacterium | reverse complement strand
GATCTTTTTTCAGCAAGAACTTCTCTTAAGGCTCCTTTCAGAAGTTCCTTGAATTCTTTTTCATCTAAATTGGTTAAGAATATTGGATTCATTTTAAAAAAAATTATGTAGATTTTGTGAAATTTATCTTACAAATATCTAAAATCCAATGAGTCATTTTGAACCACATAGCCCTGCTTCAGAATTTATGCTTAATAAAACCTTTTTATTAAGCAGTAACTGCAATTTTATTTTCAATATTAGTTCGATTTTTTTTTCTCATTGATTCACCTTTGAGTTCCAGCCTATGAGATTCATGAACGATTCTATCAAGAATGGCATCAGCAACTGTTTGTTCGCCAATTATATCATACCATTTACTAACCGGAACTTGTGATGTGACAATTGTAGAACTCTTTCCATGCCTATCCTCAATTATTTCCATGAGCATTGAACGCCCTTGCGCATCCAAAGGCTGTAATCCAAAATCGTCCAGAATTAAAAGATTTTGCCGTTCTATTTTTGCAATTTCCTTGATGTAGGAGCCATCAGCTTTTGCTATTTTAAGTTTTGACATAAGTTTATTAGTATTATGGTAAAGAACCTTATACCCCAAACTGCAAGCTTGGTGGCCTATTGCTGAAGCAATATAGCTTTTGCCAATTCCGGTGCTTCCTGTAATAAGTATGTTTTCATGTTTATTAATAAATGTGCATTCTCCAAAACGCATTATCTGATTCCGGTCTAAATTTCGGTCAGTATCAAAATGATACTCTTCTATTGAAGCCTTGTATCGAAAGTGAGCGTTTTTTAACTGCCGGTCTATACCTCGATTTCGCCGGTCATCCCACTCCGATTCAATTAGATTAGAAATCATTTCATCAGGAGTATAGTTTTCTGTTTTTCCTGATTCAAGACTTGTTTTAAAAGTCCTGAACATGCCAAATAGTTTCATCGTCCGCATTTTTTCCAAAGTTGCTGTATTCATTTTTAATTGATTTTAGGGTTATTTATTGGTTTACTTATAATAATCTTTACCTCGTATATTGCCATGTTCAGGCATTTTTAGCTGTTCACCTTCATCCTCAGTATGTTTGTCTAATCCTTTCTCTAATATTTTTTGAATGGTTTTGTAATTGTAAATACCATAACCTAATGCACGCTGGCAGGCTTTAGTCAACCTTTCATTACCTACCCTTTTTGCAAAACTCAATACACCTAAACACAATTTATAAGCTTGTTCGGGATGTTGTTTTTGATTGAGTATTTGCGAGATGTAAAGTCTAACGTCTTTGTGTATTTCATCTGCCATTGTCATGAAACGGTCAGGTGTCCACTCGCTGACAAAACGATGAGCGGGAGGCAAATGTTCTTTATCTGTTGTGTAATCGTACTTGATTCTTAAACGCTTGTGTAAAGCGATACGGTCATATTCAAAAAATATTTCAACATTGTAACGGGAGAACATTACCTTAACTTTTTTGCCAATAAATTTATACGGCACGCTGTAATAATGTCTGTCAGTATTTAATGACACATGTCCATTTTTCATTACAGTAACAAATAGTTGTTTTTTAAATTCATAACGCAATGCCGGCAAAGGCAATAAGGCAGTTTTCTCAATTTCTTCAAACTGTTGCCGCCGGGTATAATTTCTTCCGGTGAGCATCATGTTATTGTGTTCTTCTAAAGCTGTATGAATAGCTTTATTAAGCTCCTCTAATGAATAAAAAATCAACTCTCTTATTTTTGCATAAATCCGTGTGTATATTATTTTAACTGCACCTTCCACCAATGCTTTGTCTTTTGACTTATAAGCTCGTGCCGGCAAAATTGTTGTGTTATAATGTTCCGCAAAATCGGCAAAGGTTTCATTTATTGTAGGTTCATATTTACTGCTTTTTGAAACGGCAGACCTTAAATTATCTGGTACAATCGCAGCGGGAACGCCTCCATAATAATGCAAAGCATCCTCACATGCTGAAATAAAATCTTCTTTTTGCTGGCTAATTACCGCCTCTACATAAGTAAGCTGACTTGCGCCAATAATCGCAACAAATACTTCCACTTGTTTTGTTTCACGGGTTTGTTTATCAGTGAGAGTTAATTTTTCTCCGGCAAAATCTATATATAATTTATCTCCGGCTTTATGCTCCATCCGCATTGTGGGAGCAACACGTGACTTCCATTGTGAAAAATACCACTTGAATTGACTTCTACCAACACCATCAGGATATTTGCTTTTATATTCTTCAAATAACAGCTGGCGTGTTACTCCTTTGCGCTTTAGTTCCTTATCAATAGCGGGGAAAAGACTAAAGAGTATTTTCAATTTTTCGTTTGCCGGATTTTCTTCCTGTATTGCAAAAAGTTCTTCTAAGTCTTTATCATTCAATTCATTTATCTCTGCAAAACTCAATCCGCTTGCTTTAAAATTTTTGATATATTTTTTTAGCGTATTGCGAGGTATGCCGGTCTGAACAATTATTTCGGACTTAGTTTGGTTTTGCGTATGCAAACGCAGTATATGTCTTATGTTACTCATTCCCGATTTTTTTCAGGCACAAAGAAACAATGAATTAAAATAGCACTTTACGCTAATAGACTGAGAAGGATGATAATGGACAGTTTGGGCTAAATTTGGATATTTTCAGATACTTTTATATTCTGAATTTTTCAATTTAAGTGAATCACCTGTGGAATCCCAAGTTTTTCAAATATAATTTTCATTTGTTTTGGGTTGTAGTAACGTCCCCTTCTTTGCCCGAGTTCATTTTCAAAAGGAGTCAGCCAAGTTTGTAAACTTTTTGCACTTATTTTATACAATTCAGCCAATTCTTTTTTGGAATATGCCTTGAGTTGAATTTGGTGTGGTGCAGATTTTTCTTGCTTCATAATATCAATTTTTTTTAAGTAAAATCCCTATTAAGTTTGATTTTAATAGGGATTAATGATATTACTAAATAAAACGAAACTGTTATTATTTTGCTAATAAAATGGTGATAATTTGTAAAAGGGTCATTCTGTTTCGATAAAATTATAATAATAGTCACATACTTCATCGTGAAATCCCCAACCTATATTTTTTGTATCGTCCATTATTTTTTTACAACGCTGTTTAAAACGCTCTTGCATCCCGTTTGTTTTAATAAACTTACCGGCATCGTGAAACATCCCGGCAATACTATTGTAAAAAGGCTCGTCAATATCACCAAAAGCATTTGTAAAATTTACACCACACTCCACATAAAACAGCATTATATCCGCAAGGTCACTTTCTGTAGGAGATAATTTTTTAAAATTCGTAACCGCTTGACGTGCTTCTCGTAATTTTAATTTGGGACTACCATCAGTGTTGATATTTTTTATAATTATTTTCTTTGCCTCCTTTTTAGCTTTATCGCTATTGGGATTGATAGAAAACTCATAGTAAGTTTTTACATCTTTATATTTAGCATTCAGCTCAATTATTTGAGCAACCAACTGTTCTTTACTAAATTGTTGCAAGTATTTTTTTAACGACATAACCATTTTACTATTAGCTGAAACGTAAAAAATTATAAAGGAACTCCGGGAATACTTATTTTATTGATACACCAATAATCATATTCATATTTTAACATGAAATTTCCGGTTCCTGAAAAAACTTTTTTCTCATTACCACCTTCGATAATGCCGGTATAGTTTATATCAAAATTTACTTCCGCTGTATCTTCATCTATTTTCAATGCTGTTATTTTAAACTGTTTTAATTTGAAGGAATCGAAGGCTTCCCGAAATACTTCCATTTGCTTTACCGCATCTTCTTGTTTTATAATGCCGTCTTTAGAATAAATTTCGCTGAAAATCGGCATAAAGGAAGGATTCAGATTTATCTTTTTATTTAAAAGACCTTCTACAAATTCTTTACAATGGGTTTTAATGTCATGTTCATGATTAGGATGAAATTCTTCATAAATAAAATTATGTGTCATCCCTTCAATCATCATATCGTCTGTTTCTTCAAGGAATAATTCTTCTGTAATGAAACGGTACAATTCTCTGTCATCTACTTTGCAAATGGTATCTATACCAACTCCTTTTTGACCAAGCAGGTTTAAAATTCTTTTCAGTTCAAATTTTATTTCATCATTGGGAATTTCGTTTACAGGTTTATATGTTGGTTTCTCAACAAAATCATAAATCATTATTCTTTTACTTTTTGCATAAGAATCTTCAAACTGCTGTACCTGATCCAGCCACTGACCTTCCTGTTCAGGAGATAGTTTTTTTTCGGAGAAGGGGAAAAAACTTGTCCCCTGCTCTAAAGAAAGTTTCATTTTTTTTATTTCGTTCTCTATCCTGAGCTTGTTAAGTTCGTCTTCTTCGTTT
>CAISYK010001246.1 GCA_903889605.1 uncultured Bacteroidota bacterium | reverse complement strand
AGAAAGTCGAAATCAATTCAAATCGTTTAAGCCTGCAAAAACGCTACAACTATTATCTATCAATAATTTCAAAGAACTTTAATTTAAAACGTTAGGACGCTAGTGGGCTTTAGCCTAAATTAACAATCGAACTCAGGTTAAAAGAATGCTCGGATTCAAAAAAAGCTGCAGCTTTCCTTCGAGGCAAAATTAATCGAAGCATAATTATGTCTGCTTTACAAATATTTCCACTCTTCTATATTATGTCCAAATTTCTAATCATTACCTTTGCGCTGAATATAACCAAAACGTAATAATTGATCCCCAACAAAAAAATATACTTTGCCTCCGACTTTCATTTAGGTGTTCCGAGTTATGAAAACAGCTTAGTCCGTGAAAAGCTTATTGTTAAATGGCTTGACGAGATAAAGCATGATGCGCAGGAAATTTATCTGATGGGCGATTTATTTGATTTTTGGTTTGAATACAAACATACTGTTCCAAAAGGCTTTGTTCGATTGCTGGGTAAATTAGCTGAAATAGCTGATTCTGGCGTACCTATAACTTTATTTGCTGGGAACCATGATATGTGGATGTTTGATTATTTACCAAAAGAATTAGGGATTCAAATTTACCGCCGCCCTGCTGCAAGAATATTTAATGGAAAGAAATTTTATTTAGGACATGGTGACGGCTTAGGTCCGGGAGATAAAGGTTATAAATTTATTAAAAAGATATTTGCCAACCCTTTTTGTCAATGGCTTTTTGCTCGTCTGCATCCAAATTTTGCAATTAGTATGGCGAATTACTGGTCGAATAGAAGCCGCTTATCAAATGCACCGCTGGATGAAAAATTTAACGGTGAAGAAAATGAATGGTTAGCTGTTTATGCAAAGGAAAAGCTGCAAAAAGAACATATCGATTATTTCATTTTCGGTCATCGACATTTACCGCTCGATATAAAGTTATCAAATAACAGCCGTTATGTTAACCTTGGTGAATGGGTAAACTACTGCAGCTATGCCGTGTTTGACGGAACTGATCTGGAGCTGAAATACTATAAACAGTGAGATTAGAGATTTGAGATCTGAGAAAGTTTCTGCTTTTTATCTCAATGCTCAAATCTCAACACTCAAATCTATTTATTACCCAATCTTCTTCACCAAATCTGCAAGGCGGTGGCAGTACCCGCCTTCATTATCATACCATCCGAGTATTTTTACCATATTGCCTACTATTGATGTAAACTCAGGGTCATAAACGCAGGAGTGAGAGTTACCTATAATATCAACAGATACAATTGGGTCTTCCATATACTCAAGTATACCTTTTAAGGTTGTTTCACTTGCTTTTTTAAATGCGGCATTAATTTCTTCAACGGTTGCCGGTTTATTAAGCAGACAAGTAATATCTGTCAAAGATCCGTCAGGCACAGGAACACGCATTCCGCAGCCGCCAAGTTTCCCTTTTAAATGAGGGAATATTTTTGTTATTGCTTTAGCAGCTCCCGTAGAAGTTGGAATAATTGACAGCGCAGCAGCTCTTGCCCTTCTTAAATCTTTGTGCGGTGAATCATGCAGACGCTGATCGCCGGTATACGCGTGCACTGTGGTAATAAAACCTTCAACTAATCCAAAAGTTTCATCCAGCACTTTAATCATTGGTGCCGCGCAGTTAGTGGTGCATGAGGCGTTTGATACAATTAAATCATCGGAAGTTAATTTATCTTCATTAACCCCAAATACAACTGTTCTGATGTCATCTGTGTTAGCTGGGGCAGATATGATTACTTTTTTAGCTCCGGCAGTAATATGTTTGCCCGCAGATTCTTTATCTAAAAAGAATCCTGTTGATTCTATTACAACGTCAATACCTAAATCCTTCCATGGCAGGTTAGCAGGGTCTTTTTCGGCATAAACATTTATTTTCTTTCCATTTACTACAATGGCATTTCCTTCTGATTTTACATCTGCATTTATCACACCATGTACCGAATCATACTTTAATAGATGTGCAAGAGTTTTACTGTCTGTCAAATCGTTAATAGCAACAACTTCAATGTTTTCACTTTCGAGCATTACCCGAAACGAAACCCGTCCTATTCTTCCAAAACCATTAATGGCAACTTTTATTTTTTTCATATTTATTATTTTTTGCAAATATATATTGAAAAAATGGCAATTAGACTTTTTATAGGTTAAATAACTATATGTGAATGTATTTTTATGAACATGATGGACATGTGAAAATTGATTGGAAATAATTGCAAATTCAAATTCTTTTGGGCGTTCCGCTTCTGTGTTATAATCAATATTTGAGTATGTTTTTTAAATAATTATTTCAAATTTTGATTGAATGTGAATCGGACGCAAATTTAGTATTCTTAATTATCCACCTGTTTTTCTGCTGTCCCCATTCCTCTGCATTTTTTGCTTTTTCTTAGCATATCTGGATGTCCGAAGGGTATTGCATTGCGGTTAATCAAATAATGTTTTCATTTATTATCCAGCCAGCAGGCAAAAAAGTCTGCTTCATAATCGGAAAGATAATCCATACAGGAATTTTTATTATCAAAATTTGTTTCTTAATTCCGGCATAGGGGATTTTGAAAATGTTTTATGAATAAGTTTCCATTCAAAAATATTCAATTATGTTTTTTTATGTGTATTTTCACATAATGTTTTTGCTCAAAAGCTTTGTAAAATTATTAAATTCTGTATCAATATAATTTAATTAATTTGGCAGCGCACAGTTTACTGCAAAAATTCAAAACATTACAAACAACAGTATCAGCGAGCTTTTGCAAGCTGTTTCAATGCCTGACAGCTTGACAAATTAGAGATAAAAACATCTCATATTTCAAAACAAAATACCAATATTTTAGATAAATCGAATTTTGAAAAATTTAGATTACATCAAATAAATAGTTGAAGTATGAGAAAATTATTACTCCTTTTTTTACTTTTTGTTAAATTACAGGGCTGGAGTCAGGGTCAGATGATTGTTGTCACAAGCCTTGTGCCCAACCAGCTAACTGTCTGCGGAGAATCGCAGGTTTTTAAAATTTTTATCAACAATCCTACTTTATATACAATTACAAATGACACATTAAAAATAACTATGCCGACAGGCATACTTTACCAAGCTAATTCCATTACCGGCGGAACCTTTGTAAGCAATTTCGGCGGAATCCTGATAGTTTGGCTGCCGAATATCCTGCCGTATTCTGCCTTAACTATTACCTATAAGGCATCTGCTCAATGCAGTGTAATTGCATATATAGCAGGAGGCGGAATAACAAAAAACAACATTCGTGTTGATTATACGGGCAATAATATTCGAAAATTTTGTATCCAAAACACATCTGCTTATCTGATAAAACAGCCGCACATTACTATTTCTGCTGTAACTAATCAATCTTATTCAGGAAATATAGGCGATGTTTTTACCCGCTGCATTAAAATTGTAAATTTTGGCAACGGCGCACTCAGCGCATTTACATTAACGGATACTCATGGTTCCGGAATTCAAATTAATTCGGTTGATTACGGCACCCTGAGTTTTTTACCTTCTGCAGCAAAAATTATATTGAGCGGGGCAGATTTTTATGCTAATCCGGGTGGAGACGGTGATAGTTTATTTGAAAACGGTGAAAGCATCACAATTTGTGAATCAGTTACAGTATTAAATTGTTATTCAGTATATTCTAATTTTAACGCATATTGGAGCTGCAGTATGAATGCCTGTCAATCTTCAACTTCAACAGCCAATGTTGTTTTTCCTAACTATATCCCCAATTTGGTTATTACTTCGATCCCTTCTATGAATTCATGCATTGGACCAGGCAATGCCAGTCTGCAGCAGCTTAAAATAATTAATAAAGGGCTTGGCAATGCGATAAATGTGCTGTTGGATATTTTTCAGTCAACCGGTGCAGGATATAACAATACTGTCGGGTCAGAAATAGATGCCGGGAGTTTTACTATTCAGACAGGTGCGGCAGGTACGCCTGCAGCAATTACAACATCCAATTTGGCTCATACTAACTCTTTAAACTGTATGGTTAGTGCAATAGGGAAACTCTCTTTAACTGTCCCATCGATTAACGCTGGTGATACGATATATATAAAATGGAATACTTACAGCTGTTGTTTTAATAGTTGTACAAATACCGGCAGAAGCTATATCAATGGATGGCGGTATAAAGGCAGTTATCAAAATATTTGTCAGGGAACATACGTTATTGCAGAAACATGGGGGCGGGTATATTCAAATATATACGGTGCTTTAGCAAACAATGGCTCCATCTCCTCATTCAGTGATGGACAAACAGGAACCTTTGATTTTTTATTTTCCAACTATGGTAATTCCTACCCTGCCGGTCCGGGAGCTCACTGGAAATTTGTATTTACTCTGCCCGGCGCTCCTTGTCTGACATATTCTAATATAAAGATTTTAAGTAATAATGGGGTAACTGTTTGGAATCCTTCATCAACAAGCTCTTCTGGAAATACTGTGACAGCTGTTTTTAACGGCCCGCCGCCTTTTACTCTAAGCCAGGCCGAGGTGAAGATAGACCTCACTTTAAATTGTGCAGACTGCGCTGGAGTGGACAGCGTGAGCGCAGTAAAACTGGAATCATTTTACGTCCCCAATAATACCTGCGGCTGCGAAATAGGCGTTTCCTGTATAAGTGTTCCCTTAAACATTAATTGTCCCAGCCCTTGTGTGGGATTAGTGTTTACTAAGTTTACTTTAAAACGCACCAGTTATGGATTGCCTGACAATCTTAATGCAAATAATACAGTAAATACTACAGGAGGAGATGGTTTGCCTGATGCCGTCGGAAGTTTGGATTTCACAAAAATAAAAACTCTGAGAGCAATGTTTGGGGATACCATAACAGCTTCATTTAACGGAAGGGTTAAAACAAGCCCATCATACCCCGAGTGGCATTACTGCTTCGCTTCTTCTTCAATGTCGAATGGCAACCGTTTGGCTTTTTTGGATGCTGCTTTTAAAATATACAGAGGCGGTAATGTCATTGCTGCATGTAATAATTTTTCAACCCCTGGTAATCCAGAGGTTACAAATGCCGGCACCAACAGGATTTTTAGATATAATTTAAGCGACACGGTGCTTGGCACCTGCATTCCTGGAGGATTTGCCTATCTAAATGATGATTCCTTAGTATTTGAACCGAGGTATAAAGTCATTTCCAATATTGGAAATTCGGCACCATTAGTTTGTAATTCTTCAAATGAATATTACCTAAGCGATATCCCCGCTTTCCCTCTGCCTCCAACCCCTGCCGCTAACAAATTTCAATGCGGAACGTACAACGGCAGCTGTTCAATTGTCGGGTATTTTTTTCGTAACTATGGATCAGGGAGCTATTATGTAAATTCCTGTAATAACATTACTATCTCACAAGATTATTACCTGAGTATTGGTCCGAATGACAATAACTACGGAGGCGGCAATTTATTCCCTTATGAATACCGGAATTGGGCGCATATAAATACTTTGACGGCGGCAGTTCCTTCCGGATATACTGTTATATCCTCGCGGTTCAATCAAGTAAGAACTGCGGGAACGCTTGTTACAGTGACCGATCCGCTTCCATCTCATTGGCAGGCAATAACTCCTTTAAATCCGAATTCAGATACCCTTGTATTTCCTGTTGAACAGTACTTTCAGGGTTACGGTGGTACAATCCCTTTGAGTGATGACGGTTTTCATGGAACCTTGGAAATAACCTTAGAGCCGAGCTGCAAAGTAACTCCATCAATATCTCATGATATAATTTATGATTGGACTTTTTCGCCGACAATAAGCCTTACAGGACCTGGCAGTGATGCACCTTCTATATCGCAGGAGCCTGATGATATAGTTTATGACCCACCGGTTTTATTTCTGCAGTCTGTGTTACCTTCTGTTTTTGCACTTAATACTACCGTTAGCTGGGATGTCAGCATATCCAATACATCCAACGTCTCAGATGCTGTAAATACCTGGTTAAGCGGTCCTGCAATTTCTGGCGTATCAATTATACAGGTTGTGGATTTAGGTACAGGTTTAACCATATCTCCTATAAATACAGGCATTTATCCAGTTGGTACAGTTAACGCTATGGCAACAAGAAATTTCAGGATAACAGCATCCTTTATTTCATGCGCTGCCGACAGCGTTATTCTTTATTCAGGATGGAATTGTTTTGACGGCTACCCGGCTAATGTAAACACTTACCCCTGCACCCCGCAAAAAATTACATTAACCGAAACCCCGCTTACACCTGCATTTGTTATAAACAGTACCGGACCCAGCTTCATTCAGCTATGCGATACTGCTGAATACACCACTGAGGTAGTTAATGTTCAGCTGGGAACAGGATATAATATTGTCTTCCGAGCAACATTGCCTGCTGGAACGATACTGGTACCAGGCTCTTCAAAGCTCAGCTATCCGGTTTTAACTCCGTATTTTACTATATCCGACCCTGTTCCTTCCGGCGTAAATACCTGGGAATGGAATATTTCTGCCAGCGACAGCTTAATAGGCATAGACGGTTTGAAAGGGCTTCTGGATGATTCGTTAAATAAATTTAAAATTTCATTTAAAGTTTTTATAAATCCAGACTGCAGTTATTCTTCAGGAGGCAATATATATTTTGTTATGATCGGACAAGCTGCCTGCGGGGCTAGTGCTGAACTGGATGTGTCAATTTCTCCAGCATTAAATATTATAGGTGCATCTGTACCATACAATACCGGCATTGTATTAAACACAGCTTATGTTTCCCCTTGCTCTGATAACTCAACAATGTATGTGACGGTGCATAATGCAGGAGGGTTAGCTTTTGGAAGCACAGATTCGGTCCTTATTAAATTACCCGCCGGAATTGCTTTTGCTGACAGCACTTTCGTTGGTATTTATAATGCTCCCGTTAATGGAAATCCAAGGCCGTTTACTCTTAATGGAGACAAATATTTGGTGTGGGCTCTGCCTGTAGGAATTCAAGCAGGAGACAGCACTTTGTTTTCTTTTGACTATTCAGGCGACCCTATAGTTCTTTCATGCGGTATTGTGTTTTTTGAAGCGAAAACATCCACGGTCAGCGTTATAACATGCGCTGCTACAGGAAACAGCTGTACTACTGATATTTCTACCGGTGATACCACTCTTGCAGTTTTTACTTATAAAGCATATCCATCCCTTAGTAACGGCAGTGCCATTGCAATACCAAATCCTCCCGGCGGTGAAACTGTTGCTCTGCACCTTGATATAACAAATACCGGACAAGAGATTTTGACGAATGCAGATTCAATCATACAGTTTTATTTTGATGCTGATGGAAATGGAATTTACAGCACAGGTGATGTGTTTTTAATTGAAGATACCGTTTTTATCCCAAGAGATACCACAGTCCCTTATTCCATTACATTTAATGTACCAGCAGGACAAGCTTGTTCTATTATTGCAGTTATTGATCCTGCGGTTAACCCTTGTGTCTGCAACCCCTCGCAGTTGGTTATTCTCTCCTCATTAATAAATTCAGACAAAGACAGTACTGTATGTTCCGGACAGGTTATTAATTTAGGCTCTCTTTCCGTTCCTGGATATACATACAGCTGGACACCGCCAACAGGGTTAAGTGATGCAGCTTTATCAAACCCTGTACTTACAACTTCAAATACAAATGCGGTGCCTGTTTCTACTGATTATATATTTACATCAAATCGAATGAACTGTATCTCAAAAGATACAGTAACTATTACAGTAAATCCTATCCCTGCATCAAATGCAGGCGCAGACATCATTACTTGTGCTTCCGACTCTTCCCGGAATATCGGTACGGCTTCTAATCCGGATTACACTTATCAATGGATTCCCTCTTTTAACCTGAGCGATACCGCAATATCAAATCCAAGTGTAACATTAATTAATCCTGATACAACCACTTATATTGTTATTACATCGTCTCTCAGCTGTTTTTCATCAGATACTATTTTGGTAATGATAAAACCTATCCCTGTTTCACATGCAGGCATTGACATACTAACATGCTCTACCAGCAGTTTGGGTAATATAGGCACAGCCTCAAATACGGGTTATACGTACTTATGGTCGCCGGGCACAGGACTGAGCAGCATTTCCGTATCAAATCCGACTGTAGCTTTGGTTGATTCTAGTATAACTGACTATATTGTAACTACAAGTGCTAATGGATGTTTTTCATCAGATACTGTTTTAGTTACGGTGAATCCTCTGCCTACCGCATATTTGACAGGAACAGCAGCAGTATGTAAAGATTCTTCTTTACAGCAAATTATCTTCACCGGAGCTTCAGGGACACCGCCATATACATTTACTTATTCTGTTGACGGCGGAACCAATCAAACAATAACAACTACCAGCGGCGATACTGTAAGCATATCAATGCACGCATATACAATTGGCACAACAATATACAGACTGGTAAGTGTGCAGGATTCAAGTATAACAGCCTGCAGTCAAATACAAAATGACAGTGCAGTATTAACGGTGAACCCTTTACCAACCGCCAGTATCAGCGGAACGGTATCACTATGCAGAAATAGTGCATCTCCAAATATAACTTTCACAGGGGCATTAGGTACAGCTCCATACACTTTCACATATTCAATTAATAATGGAACAAGTCACACCGTAAATTCAACAAGCGGGGGTATTGCAGCAGTATCAGTTTCCACGGATACCGCCGGGGTTTTTGTTTACAGCCTTATAAGCGTGCATGATTCAAGCTCAACAGTATGTTCGCAGGCACAAACTGGAAGCGCAACAGTAAGGGTTAATTCATTGCCAATTGCCAACTTTGGTTTTGCCGATGTATGTTTAAACCATCCGATGAATTTTACTGATTCATCAATTGTATTAAACGACACTATTTCCGGCTGGTTATGGGATTTTGGCGACAGCAGCGCGGTAATTACAGTTCAGAATTCAAATCATACTTATACAAGTGCAGGAACATATAGTGTTTTATTAATATCTACAACAAATAATGGTTGTAAAGACACAATACCGCAAACTGTTACTGTTCATCCTTTACCCAATGCGCAATTTTACACAACACCAGAATCTATAGGAATTTGTAAAGGAACGGTAGTTGAGTTCAATGATTCATCAACTATCGCAGCGCCTGATGTTTTGCAATCCTGGACATGGAATTTTGGAGATGCAAGTCCTGCGGTATTTTCTCAGGACACTTCTCATTTATATGCTGCAGCAAATTCTTATAATGTGATTTTGGCGGTGGCCTCAAACTTTGGATGTTCCGATTCTATTCCAAGGTTGATTACCATAAATCCAAAGCCCATAGTGAATTTTACAGAAAATCCGGCTGCAGGATGCGAACCGTTGTGTATTTCTTTTAGTGATTCTTCAACAGTTGCAGCCGGCAGCAATACACATTGGATTTGGGATGTCGGCGATGGAAACTTAATAAGCAATTCTCAAAATTTTGAGCATTGTTACACAAATGATTCAGTGATTTCTCCTGTTTCTTTTAACATTTCATTAACGGTTACTTCGGACAGCGGTTGTGTCAGTACTTTATCAAATTCAAATTATATAACAGTATATCCAAACCCTGTCGCAGGCTTTTCAGTGGATCCTGAAACAACAACCGTGATGGACCCTGTTTTTTCATTTGTAAATTTATCAACAGGAGCTGGTTTTTGGAATTGGAATTTCGGTGATTTACATACTTCTGCCGTCGCCGATCCTCCGCCCCATGTTTATCCTCCGGAAATAGGAACATACGTAATATCATTGATTACATCTACTCAATACGGCTGCAAAGATACCGCTTATCAAACTATATTTATTGACGCTGATTTTGTATTCTATATCCCTAATGCGTTTACGCCGAATGATGATGGTATAAATGATTATTTCTTCGGCACCGGTATTGGTATTATTAAATATGAAATAGTTATTTTCGATCGTTGGGGAAATATGATTTTCCGTGGGAACGATTTAAATGATAAATGGGATGGAAGGGCAAACGGAGGACAGGAAGCAGCACAAATGGATGTGTATGTTTGGAAAGTAAAACTTACCGATGTATTTAATAAAGAGCACAAGTATATTGGAAAGGTAACTTTAGTAAAATAAATTGGATTTGTTAGTTTTTACTATAGAATTAATTTACTCTCATTCCCAAAGCTCGAAAATTATATAGTTCACATAGTTTGCATAAGCTGTTTATTGACTCTCAATACTCTATCTTCTAATGGATACCTGGCTTGTATTGCATTTAAACCTAATAAGAGAAAGCCCTTCCTAATTTGTTATCAGTATTTATACTAAGGAGTTAATGTGTTATTTTCCATCATTTTTTGCTAAGAAAAGCACTTTAAGTATTTGCCAATAGGCACTGCCTAATAACTTTTCAACCTATCTTTGTAAAAAAGGGATATTTGTCGTACTCCATTTATCTTTTAATATAATGTCTTTTTTAAAATGAAAGCCGTGCTTGATTTTTCTTGAAGGATAAACCTAATAAGAACCAAGTAAATCTGCCGACAGCACACCTTCAGCAATATTTTTTTTAACTGAACTTCCACATTCTGCTTGTAGAAATTCAGTTTTACAACTTTGCAGTATGGTATATTACTGTTTTTATTTGAAGAATTCGTAAATTCGTACGGATTAGTAATATGTGATCAATTATGTTTATACGATTTTTTAAAAATAATAATCCTTCTTCATTTATTCTCCTGCCTCTGTTTGCATTGGCATTGCGGATAGGCGGTTTTTTTTCTGAGCATGTTTTTGCTGCGAAATATAATATGCCGCTTTACGAAATACTTACGAAACCATTTAATAGTTTTCACTTTACAAATGCATTTTCGGCCTTTATATTAACTGTAGGCGAAGCTTTTTTACTTAATTATGTTGTAAATAAAAACGAAATTCTTACCAAACCCTCATTTCTTCCGGCATTGTTTTTTATTGTTTTCATGAGCTGCGATAGTTCATTGTTTACCTTGCATCCATTGTTGTTAGCAAGTTTGTTTTTATTACTTGCAATTAATAAATCTGCAAACTCATACCAAAAAGATGCTGCATTTTCAAATGCTTTTGATGCTGGTGTTTTGTTATCCCTGTCCGCACTTTTTTATTTTCCAAGCATAGTTTTCCTACCGTTATTAGGCATTGGATTCATCATGTTCCGGCCTTTTAACTGGCGGGAATGGGTTATTTCATTCATAGGCTTAATGCTGCCCTATATTTTTGTGTTTACATATTATTTCTGGAATGATAAGCTTGGAAACTGGTGGGACGTGAAAATGTTCTTTTCTGGTTTGCAGGAACAGTCACAAACAATCCATTCTAAAAGTTTTTATTTTATGATTGCAGTCTGTTTGCTGATTATTTTATTGTCGTTCGGGAAATTATTTACAGGTTTAGCGGAAGCTTCTCAAAAAAACCAAAAAGGTATTTTATTATTGGTTTGGTTTTCAGTTTTTGGATTGGTATCAGTATTTGTTACCCCGGAAATATCTATACTGAGTTTTTCTCCATTAGCCATTCCTGCTTCGGTATTTTGCGCTAACTATTTTTTGAAAATTAAAAAAGGATGGTGGGGAGAGCTTTTATTTATTTTGCTGCTTTTTTCTATTTTTATCAATCACCTTTCCCATTATTTTTAACAATCGCCCACAGTGAGCCTCTTTGCATATAATATTTTGTATCTTTGTAAGTATTAAATTGTGTAAAACAAGCCATTGATTATGAGCAAATTTGGAGTAGTTATTTTTCCGGGGTCAAATTGTGATCAGGATATGATTTATGTATTGCGTGATATCATGGGACAAGAAGTAATAGAATTGTGGCATAAAGATGCAGACCTAAAGGGGGCTGATTTTATTATACTTCCTGGAGGATTTTCTTATGGCGACTATCTGCGTTCAGGCGCCATTGCCCGCTTTTCTCCTATTATGGAAAAAGTTATTGAATTTGCCAATAATGGCGGCTACGTAATGGGTATCTGCAATGGTTTTCAAATTTTGTGCGAAGCAGGGCTTGTTCCCGGGGCATTGCTGCATAACAGCGAACGTAAATTTGTATGTAAGAATGTTTTTATTAAAGCGGAAAATAACGATACTCTGATTACTTCTGAAATCCCAAAAGGCAAGGCTCTGAAAATACCAATTGCGCATGGAGAGGGCCGTTTTTATGCTGATGATGAAACATTAAAACAATTAAATGCAGACGGACAAATACTTTTCCGCTACTGCGATGCAGACGGAATCATAAGTGATGCGGCAAACCCTAATGGTTCTTGTGAAAACATTGCAGGAGTCTGTAATGCCGGCAAAAATGTATTTGGAATGATGCCGCATCCGGAACGCGCTGCCGATGGAGCTTTGAGTAATATTGAAGGACGCTGGATTTTCGATTCTATTTTTAGTCTTGTAAAAAATTAATAGCCCTTCCCGGTCTCCCCAAAGGGGACGTGAACTAAAGCTAAGCTAAACAATTCAGCATAGTAAGGAGATGTTCAGAGGATCGGCTTCATGAAATAAAAAATTTGCTATGAAATCTTCATTGAAAAATTACCTCATTTTATTTTATGTTTCCGCAGTAATATTGCTGTTCGGATGTTCTTTGTTTCACAAAAAAAACCGCTGTGCTGATTGTCCGAAATGGAGCAAAAATTTAGTTCAAAAAACCTCCCAAAAACAAATTTGATTTTTAATATATCATCAATATGTTTTTTTGGAACAAATAAAAGGGATTATTGATTGATACTGAACCTCCGGCCCATCTATAATTTGAATGTTTCTTAATTTCATGAGTTAGATTTGTGTCATGAATTAATCCCAATTTAATAAATGGGCTGTTACCTATTCTTTTTTTATTGCAATTAAATATGAAATCCAATTTGCCTATTAAATTGCCTGCTATAGACAAATAGAAAACTGACTTATGCGTTATGAATTTGAATTCAGGTATTCATACTAATCGAGTTGCCGTAATCCACATTTTTTTAAAGTATGAAGACGTATTTTATTAAGAAATGCATATATATACAAGTTTTAGGGGGTTTTGTCAGCGGTTATTATTAAAACTAACAAAATCATAAATACATTTGGCAAAAACTCCGAATATCAAAACGTATCCCAATATATTTATTCATTATATTTTTTAAAAAAAGCTGTATGTAAAAAAATAATTGTATCATTGTATTGCGTTTCCGCTGTTATACATTCTTATAACAAATCAAAACCACATTATTTCTATCAAAACAACATAACTCAAAACATCTTATTTATTTACCAGCCCAGCTTAAATTATCAATTATTCTAATTGATTAATATTAACCAAACAAAAAAAACATGTACGACATTATTGAACTGAACAACAAACTTGTTGGTGAACTTAAAGAAATTGCTAAAAACTTAAATATTCCTAAGTACGAAGCTTTAAAAAAACAAGAACTTATCTACAAGATCCTCGATCATCAAGCAATTAACCCTCCACCTGTTCAGGAAAAAGAAACTAATAATCACAAAGAAGAACATAAAATATT
>CAISYK010001245.1 GCA_903889605.1 uncultured Bacteroidota bacterium | reverse complement strand
GTTGAGTTTTTTTCACAAAACAACCTTCATGCTTTTTTCTTTTTATTCTACTTCAATGCCCATAAATTTTTATACATATCTTTGTTAATAACGACTCTAAAAAATTACCGAACTATTGTAATGAAAGAACAATCTCCAAAACGCATAATCTGATTTCGGTCAACGTTGCGATCACTGTTAAAATGGAAGTCTTCTATGGAAGCCTTGTATCGGAACTTAGCATTTTTAAGCTGCCGTTCTATGCTCCTATTTTTCCTGTCGTCCCATTCTGATTGGATCAGACTGGAAACCATTTCATCTGCTGTGTAATCTTCCGTTTTCCCTGATTCAATACTTGTTTTAAAAGTTCTGTGCATACCGAAGAGTTTCATCTTCCGCATTTTTTCTAATGTTGCTGTATTCATTTTTGGTTTATGAGATTGTGCGTTTATAGGTTTTTGTTTTGTTTTTTTACTTGTAATAATCTTTGCCGCGAATATTTTCATGCTCAGGCATTTCTATATTTTCATTGACATCATCATTTTTTTCTAATCCTTTTTCCAAAATTTTCTTGATAGTTCTGTAATTATAAATGCCATAATCTAAAGCACGCTGGCACGCTAAAATCAGTCGGTCATTGCCAAATTGCGGTGCAAAGCTCAGGACACCCAAGCAAATTTTGTATGCTTGCTCATGATGTTGTTTTTTAGTAATAATTTTTGAAATGTAAAGTCTGACGTCCTTATGTATAGCTTCCGCCTGCATCAATAAGCGGTCAGAGGTCAATTCATATAAGAAACGATGGGCAGCAGGTAAATGCTCTTTATCAGTTGTGTATTTATAATAGCTTTGATAGCGTCTTTTATGCAGGGCAATTCGTTCATAATTATAAAATATCTCAACGCTAAACCGAGAATACATCACCTTTACTCTTTTACCGATAAAACTAAATGGAACACTATAATAGTGCTTGTCTGCGCTTAACGAAACGTGTCCATGTCTTAAAACGGTTGCATAAAATTGCTTTTTGAATTCATAACGTAATGCTGGAAGCGGTAATAAAGCAATGCGTTCCAGTTCTTCAAATTTCTGCCTTCGGCTATAATTTCTCCCTGTTATTATTTGATTGTTGTGTTCTTCTAAAGCTATTCTGATGGCAATATTTAATTCTTCTAAAGAATAAAATTTCATGTCCCTCAGCTTGGCATAAATACGAGTATAGATAATGTTGACAGCAATTTCTACCAACGCTTTGTCCTTTGGTTTATAAGCACGTGCAGGTAATATGGTTGTATTATAATGTTCAGCAAAATCAGCAAAGGTTTCATTAATTTTAGGTTCATACTTATCACTTTTTGTTACAGCTGACCGTAAATTATCGGGAACAATAGCGGCAGGAACTCCACCGAAATAATGTAAAGCACTTTCACAAGCGGGAATAAAATCTTCTTTACGTTGAGTCATTACCGCTTCCACGTAGGTAAGCTGACTTGCTCCAAGAATTGCTACGAATACTTCTACGAGATTAACATCTTTGGTATTTTTATCAATGATGGATAATTTTGCACCTGCATAATCTATAAACAATTTGTCTCCTTCTATATGCTCCTGATGCATAATAGGGACTATTCGTCTTTTCCATTTGCAAAATTGCTTGTTGAATTCCTGTCTACTAACACCATCGGGATATTTTTTTCTGTATTCTTCCCACAGTAGCTTTCTAGTAACGCCCCTGCGCCTAAGTTCTTTATCTATTGAAGGAAAAAGATTTAATAATATTTGCATTGTTTCGCTGATGGGCGGTTCTTCAGGTTTTGTAAAAAGTTCTGCTAAATCTATATCACTTAATTCATTTATTTCTTCAAAGGTCAATCCGCTTTCATTAAATTCCTTACGACATTTTTTTAGCACGCTTTGAGGTATCCCAGTCTGCATAACTATTTCAGAGGTTGTTTGATGCTGTGTATGAAGGCGAAGGATATGTCTTATGTTGTACATACTGATATTTTTTTCGGATGCAAAGTAAAAACCATTTAAAATACTGATTTCCACTTTGGGCAAGAAAGGGATTGAAAAGGACAAATTTGGATAGATTGGGATTATTCATTTTTACATTAATATTTTTAACAGGAATTTTCAATTCCAATAAAATGTACCCGGAACCCCTAATTTTTCAAAAATTATTTTCATTTGCTTTGGAGTATAGAATCGTCCAACCCTCTGTCCGATCTCCGTTTTAAATGGAGCTAACCATGTCTTCATGGATTTTCCACTGCATTCATACATTCCAGACAGTTCTTTTAGTGAATATGCCCTAAGCTTGATTTTAGGTGCATCTATTTCGTTTTGCTTCATGGTATAATTATTTTTTCCGGCAAATACTGGCGAACGCTAGTTAAAGGTGGCGGGGCATATCCTAAAGCATAGAAACTCTCAAAATATACTTCCAAAACTTACAGTAAAGCTATTTATTTGCTTAATTTGCATCTGTAATTATTATGACACCGGAACAACTCGCAAGACAAAATATAGATGCAATGCTGACTCAGGCGGGTTGGACTATTCAAAACATGAATGAGTTCAATCCTACGGCATCGTTGGGTATTGCTGTACGTGAGTTTATTACACACAGCGGCCCTGCTGACTATGTTTTATTTGTGGACGGTGAACCTTGTGGAGTAATTGAAGCGAAAAAAGAAGGTGTTGTTTTAACGGGCAAGGTTGAAGAGCAAACAGAAGATTACGGTAAGGTCGGTTTGAAATATTCGGTTGAACATGTAACACTTCGTTTTTTATATCAATCCACCGGCAAAGAAACCCGCTTTTGTGATTTAAACGATACTATTTCCCGTTGGCGGGATGTTTTTTATTTTCATCAACCGCAGGCACTTAAAAATTGGTTACTGGAAAACGACACTCTGCGTAATCGTTTACAGCATTTTCCGATACTTCCAAAAAACAACCTGCGCGACTGTCAGATTACTGCTATTAACAATTTAGAAATATCTTTTAGCGCAAATAAACCTCGGGCTTTAATACAAATGGCTACTGGTGCTGGAAAAACATTCACAGCAATAACGTTTATTTATCGTTTACTTAAATATGCTAACGCTAAACGTGTTTTATTTTTAGTTGACACACGCAACTTAGGCGAACAAGCCGAACGCGAATTCCTTGCCTATCAACCGCATGACGACACACGCAACTTTCATCAAATTTATGGGGTACAGCGTTTACAATCTTCGTTTGTTAGTCCCGACAATTGCGTTTACATAAGCACCATACAGCGCATGTATTCAATTTTGCGCGGTGAAGAATTAGATGAACATGCCGAAGATATTTCGTTAAACGAGCTTTCTCAAAAAAATCAAAGATCAAAAGAAGTAGCTTACAACCAAAAATTGCCAATTGAGTTTTTTGATTTTGTAGTAATTGATGAGTGTCACCGAAGCATTTATAATTTGTGGAAACAGGTTTTAGATTATTATGATGGTTTTTTGATCGGCTTAACTGCAACGCCTGATAATCGCACATTTGGCTTTTTTAATAAAAACGTGGTAAGCGAATATCGTTACGAAGATTCTGTTATAGATGGTGTAAATGTTCCTTATGATGTTTATACTATTGAAACCGAGATAACAAAAAACGGTGCTGTTATTAAAGCTGGTGAATGGATTGATAAACGCGACAGGCAATCGCGCAGCAAAACTTGGGAACAATTAGATGAAGACGAAGAATATCAATCAGTAAGGTTGGATAGAGATGTGGTAAGTCCCGACCAAATACGCACCATTGTCCGCACTTTCAAAGAAAAATTAGCCACAGAAATATTTCCCGGACGTAAAGAAGTTCCTAAAACATTAATATTTGCAAAGACCGACAGCCATGCTGACGACATTATAAAAACCATTCGCGAAGAATTTAACGAAGGAAACGCCTTTTGTAAAAAAGTTACTTACGGTAATACCGAAGAAAAAGCGAGCGAAGTGCTGGCGCAATTTCGTAATGAATACAACCCGCGCATTGCCGTTACAGTTGATATGATTGCTACTGGTACTGATGTAAAAGCAATAGAGTGTTTATTGTTTATGCGTGATGTGCGCTCCCGTTCCTATTTCGAACAAATGAAAGGTAGAGGCACACGTACTTTAAATGCTGAAGAATTGCAAAAACGCTCACCATCGGCACACACCGCCAAAACACATTTTGTTATTGTGGATGCGGTTGGAGTTTGCCAAAGTATTAAAACAGATAGCCGTCCCTTAGAACGACAGCCTAACATTGGTATGCACCAATTATTATTAAATGTTGTAATGGGTGCAAAAGACGAAGACACCCTTACAACACTTGCTAATCGCCTAACTAAACTTGAAAAAAATTTAACACCAAAACAAAAAGAAGAATTTGCAAAGTTAAATAATGGTAAATCCATTAATAAAACGGTGCGTGATTTATTGGAATCATATAGTCCTGATGTAAAAGAAGAAATTCAAAAGAAATTTGTTGCAGCCAATCCTAATTCATCTCCAGATGTTAGAGAAAAGGAAGT
>CAISYK010001244.1 GCA_903889605.1 uncultured Bacteroidota bacterium | reverse complement strand
TAAGGTATTGTGTTTTTACTTCTGTGTATACGTAAGGTATTGTGTTTTTACTTCTGTGCGTACGTAAGTTATTGTGTTTTTACTTCTGTGTATACGTAAGGTATTGTGTTTTTCATTCTGCGCGTACGTAAGGTATTTTGTTTTTACTTCTGTGCGTACTTAAGGTATTGTGTTTTTACTTCAGTGTGTACGTAATTTATTGTCATTTTACTGATTTTTAAATTAATGTTATTTGTATTTTACAATTCTTGATAAATATACTAGTGGTTTTACAATAAGTAAATAGCTGATTTTTTTTAACACGAAACTTTTTTCAATAACCTTAGAAGCCTTTGCACCATAATTATAATACCAATTAACAAAACCTGCCCCCCAACTCTTCTTTAAAATCCATTCATCCCTAAAGTGTCGTAGTTCTATTACTATTGGATTATTATAGCTTCCCATTGTGGCAGTAGCTATAAAACATTTATTGTTATTGTTATTGTTTTTGTTACCCTTTTCATTTCCATAAACCCATTTTAATTCCCATTTATTACCTGTATTTACGAAACCCATTTCTTTTAAGGACTCAGGCAAGTCTTTATTAGAATCGGTAAATATAATGGCTGTACTACCCTGTTCTAATCTAGCCACAAAGTTGTTGGCATCTTTATGGAGTGTATCAAGTTTCTGAATTTCTTGCATTATTTTCATACCTTTTGTTGGGGACAATGATATTTTAAAAAAGTCCAATTTACAAAGGCATTCAAAATTGAAATTAGGACAACCTTTAAAATCTAAAGAAAAGGAAAAAACGTAATGCTCTGAATCAATTGTAGAATTGATATACTCAAATACATCATCCGCAATAATCTCCAAATTTTTATTATCACTAAAATTCATGAAGGTATTAGAAGAATGGGAGTAACCACTGTAAAAAATATCATTGTAATCTAATTTTGGAAACTCATCAATTATTTTTATGTCATTGTTTGATAGGTTAAGTGTATATAGTTTAAACCTTGAAATTCCTTTTAGGGTTTTTATTTTATTACCAGATAGGTTTAAATGCCTTACTTCATTTAGTTCAGTATCAGAATACAATTCTATAATTTCATCAAGGCTTTCAATACCTCTGTCAGTATAAGCCAATTTATTATCAATGATTTTGGATTTATTTATCCTCCTTTCAGTCCCTAATCCTTTGGGAAGGATTTTTTCAATTGGTTTTCCGCAAAAGGCACAATACATACTAGTTTTACCTTCTGGTAGCATATTATCTGCTCCACACCCTGGGCAATTTATTGCTTCTGCCATAGTTAAGTTTAATTATTGTTTTTTTTTTGTTAATTGAGTTTAGCAAATATAAACTATTCTTTTATGGTGTCCTTTTTTAGAATTATCATTATTTAGACACATTGCTAACATTGCGATGGAGGTAAGCAAGTTTCATAATATTTCAAAATTAATATTCTACATCCTTTAAATTTCCTTGTTATATCAGGTTCTTTGTATTATTAAATCCTAACAAACCAAGCTTTAAAACTGCTATTGGTATTGTACAAGTTTGTAAACTCAACACCGGTAATATTAGTTCCACTTGCAAAGCCAATACCTAACTGATTTGTACTGCACTGCATATAATTCACTGGCAAAAATGGTTGAAATGTAAGTGTTACATTGTTTTGTGAGGGATATAATGAGTAATGAGCTGTATTATTCACATCATATCCAACATAGTATACCGTATTAGTAACAAAATGTATTGTATCATTCTTAATTGTTGTAGATAAATTTATAAGCACCTGCGTTAATATCCAAGTAGTACCAACTAATTCGTTTGAGCTATTGAGATTTTCATTGCCCCATGACGGTAGTACCCCGCTATTAACATACGCATAATACCAATGGGATGTATCTGGCTGTGCTGGCATTATTGTATAATGTCCTGGAGTTATGTTATCCTTATTACATGAAAACAAAAGTATAACAAATGCAAAATAAATAATGTGTTTTACCATGATTGTATTTTTTTAAGTGTTAATAACGTAAAATATCTGCAATTATATCCATTTATTCCTTCAATGATTTCTTCAATCTCCATATATATCGTACTGTCAGCGTAGCTTTTCGTTTGCGCACTAAACGGTCTTGCTGAACCACCTATGTTTTGCTGACCATGTGTAGGGTCTTCAATTATAGTATTATACCATCCAATGTAGTTCACACCATAATACTTTGTTGTGTCATCATTTAAAACAAACTTGCCAACGCCCGGATAATTAATCGGTTTCCAAAAGGAATAAGTTGTGGTATCCTTGATAATATCTTCAATTGCGAACATACTACCACCCCATCTCATACTGGAACGTGACTTACCGACCCCAAAATGCTGGTAGACCTTTTTCTCCCCAGTATCGTAATTATCAAAATACATCACGGCATCTATCAACAGGAACTTTCCCCATCGAGTAATACAATTTCCAGTATTATATGCTGGTACCATTGGTAACTGGTCAGTAGGATAAACAACAGGTTCTTTCTTACACGATGCTAATAGGCTTAAAAAGCATAGAATAAGTGTAATTGCTTTGATTATTATCAGACCTTTTTTCATTTTGAGTAAATTTTAGTTAAAGAACTTTCAAATTCATTGCTAAGGTAATTGATTGATACAGGGTAATTATTATCATTTATTTAACGTATGGGTTATTTAGGTTAACGTAAAGAAATAATGGGAAATCGTAATATCAATTTAACGATTTAAGTTGCCTTCTCAACTTCGCAAATACATTGAATGGTTAAATAAAGATGTTGCTAAAAATAAAAACAAAAAACATTTATAGTTTTATTAAAGGGAGGGTTAAAGTAACCAGAGTTCCTTTTTGGTTTGGATCAACAGACGAAAGGTTAATAATTTCAAACTTGAATTCATCTGTATTATATTCTCTATTAAAAAGTGCTAACCTGTCGCCAGTTAGTTTCTGTCCTTTTGATTGATGGAGCGAATGGCTGTCCCCTTTATTGAACCCCTTGCCGTTATCCTTTATATTACAAATCAAAAGGTGGTCTTCCAATTTAAAACTGATTTCGATTTTGTTTTCATCGGCATTTGCGTTTTCAAAAGCATGTTCAAAAGCGTTTTCAACAAAGGGCTGTACGATTAATGGCGGTATTTGTGTATTGTATTTATCTATAGTAGAATCAATGGATAGCGAGGTTTTAATTGTATCAAAACGCATTTTTTGTACAGCAATGTAGCTGTTTAAAAAGCTGATTTCAGTTTGAAGCGGCATTAATTTTTCGGTGGCATTCTCTAAAGTTTGTCTAATCAATTTTGAGAATTCACCCAAGTAATGGAGAGCTTGGGTAGTATCATTATCAATGATGAAATTTTGAATAGAATTAATTGCATTGAATGTAAAATGCGGATTCATCTGCGCTCTTAGAGCTTCTAACCGCGTTTCCAAAAGTTTGTTGGCTAACTCGGCTTTTTCCTTTTCTTTCAGTTTAATGGCTCTGATGCGTTTTCTATAAAACCCAAACAACAGCGAAACTCCCAATAAAACAGTAAAAATTATGAACCAAATTGTTTTCCAAAACGGCGGATTGATAATTAATTCTAATGTTTTTGTTTTAAATGTTTCACCGGTGCCAATATTTTTTCCTTCAATTATCAACTGGTAATTGCCGTTAGGTATAGCTCTCAATTCTATTCTGCCAGCCGGTTCATATTCGCTCCAGTTATCCGATAAACCAACAATTTTATAACGGAACACGTTTTTATCAGCATTAAGTGAATTGTAATTAGAAAATAAAATTTCTAATTCGTTTTGATTGTAATTGAGTTTAATTTGACTGCTATTAAAGCTATTCCAACTAATTAAAGTGTCAATGGGTAAATAGCTTTGTCCCTTTACTTTTATTGAATTGATGTTTATAGAATTCGTTAAACCCTTTGTACAAGATGTGATTTTATTTACATTCAATTGAACCAAACCGTTATTCGCAGCTATCCAAACATTGCCATTTTTATCTTTAACACAACTATTAAATTGCAAATCAGATAAGCCTTCCGACCGATTGATGAGTTTAATAAATTTGTCATTTTTAATTACGTTGATGCCTTTGTTTGTTCCAATAAAATAAGTGTTATTACTCTCAGAAATAAAAGATATTGACGAGCCGTATAGTTCTTTATTTGGATTGTATGTTTTTAGTATTTCAATTGAATCACCTTTAGGTATTGTGATGTAAACCCTTCCGCTATTTGTTCCAATCAATAAATCTCCTTTGCTGTCAATTAATAAATCTTTAATATTGTTTTCTTTAAAACAATCATTGGCATTTATCCAATAAAAATTACTATCCCTGCTCATATATAAACCTTTAGTGATAGAGGCATACCAAAGTTTATTTACATCCTTTATAATTTTTGAAATATCTCTGGGAATAGATTTATTTTTTACCGAATTAAATTTGTACTGTGTATAATCAAGCTTGTTAGGAAAAATAAGTAAATCAGAATACATGTGTCCGAAATACAATTGGTCTTTATTATTAAATATTGCATGTCCTCCATCAGAACTATAAAAGCTTTTAATACTCAGGTCGGTATTAAAACAAAATAAACCCCAAGTTGTTGTTACCCAAATATTGTGTTCTTTATCAGGTGTAATATTAAATGAGGAAAACCCTTCTTTAATTTTGAAATGAGGGAAAACTTTATCGCTATTGGGATTTAACCCTTTTTGCTTTAGGTACAAAGATAGCTTGCTCCACAAGATAGATTTATCAATTGTTTGAAAACTTAAATCCGGTTGCAGTTTTATGATGTAGTCTTTTGCTCCAATCCAAATATTATTATTTTCATCATTGAAAAGTTCTTGAATTTGTAATTCATCTAATCCAAAATAATCTGAATTTAAAAACTGCATTTGTTTACTTAAATCAACTTTATACAAGCCTTTATCTTCTGTGCCAACCCATAGCAACTGCGTTTCATTATCATAAAACAAGCACCACAATGATTTAGAATTGATATTTGCAAGTTTAGATATATCCGTTACTTTATAGTCGCTGTATTTAAACAAACCTCCTTCAGGCGTAGTTATATTGCAGGTAGCAAAATAGATGTTCTTATCAGCATCCCTTGCGTAATCCCAAATTATAGGGCATGGAATACTTTTTTCACTATTAGTTTCTAAATCTTTTAGATTGAGAAAGTGATTTGCATCGCCACTTAAATAAGTGTTATTAATGATACAAGATGAATAACATACACTTGAACGAAAAAGGCTATCCAATTTTGATTCTTTGAGATTGTTATTAATGGAAAGATTATAAACACCAAAGTAACTTGAAGTGATTATTATTTTTTCGGGTGTTTCATCAATACCAACTATTTGAAATTTTTTATCAGGTAGTTTATTTTTGAAAGATTTGAAATGTTTACCATCAAAAAGGGCAAGTCCGTTTTCTGTAGCTATTACAAGGCATTTATATTTTTTTGAATAATGCAGTTTGCGTATGTTATTATTTACTAATCCTGTTTTGTCGTCAAAATAAGTAAATGTTCTGCCATCGTACTTTGCTAACCCCTTACCGTATAGGGATAACCAAAGATTATTTTGTTCATCTTCAACGATAGACCAAATTTTATCATGTGTTAATCCATTGGTTTCATTGAAAACTTTATAGTTTAAGCCGTCATAGCAACATAAGCCCGCATCTGTCCCAATCCATAATAAACCTCTGCGATCCTTGTAAATACATCGAATTGTATTGCTCGGCAATCCGTCATTAATTGTAATATTTGTGGAAGGCATTGTTTGTGCCACGACACCTATGTTAATGCGGCATAAAAACAAAAAAATAATAACTTGATATAATCTCATCTATAGATTTTTATTTTTAAAAATAGTATTAATTAGATTTTCGTTTTTTCTAAAAGAGACATCCAGTTGTTTTCCGTCAGCCATTGTTACCTTGTATCCATCAGCTCGGCTATAACTTGTTACATAGTTTAAATTCACCAAAGTTGATTTATGTATTCGGATAAAAACACTGCTTGGTAAAGTTTCTTCAAGGTATTTAAGCGTTTTAGTAATTAGTATTTCCTTGCTCTGAAGAGTAATAATTTTTGCATAATTATCCGAACCTTCACAATAAAGAATATTGCTAATTTTTTCTAATTCATATCCGGTAGAAGTCGGTATAGCTATTTTGTTGAACTGGCTTGAATCAGTATTTAGGTTCTCTAATAGAGCTTTAATTCGTTGTTGATTTGTAGATGCTGTTTGTTTTCGCTCTAATCGTTTGATTGCTTCCTTCATGTCAATAAAATTGATAGGCTTCAACAGATAATCAATTGCCGCATGTTTAATAGCATCAATTGCATAATCTTTATGGGCAGTAGTAAAAATGATGTCGAAAAAAACATTATCAAAATACTTAAACAATTGAAATCCATCTTCGCCTTTCATTTCAATATCTAAAAAGATTAATTCAGGATGCTGCTTGTTAATTGCCTCAACACCTTTCTGAATGGAGTCAACAGCTTCCAGCACAACTATTTTTTGCCCAAAATATTGGTTAATCAGTTTCGTCAAAAATTCACGTGCTGGTTTTTCATCATCAATTATTATACAGGTTATCATATATTACAGTTTTTTTTGCCAAATTAAATATAAACAAAGTATAAATCTAAAAACAAATTGCAAATTAGGAAAGTTTCATTAGTTATCGTGGCATTTGATAAGCTAGTGTAGCTGGTGTGGTTGAAAGCGTATGACAAAATTGTCAACGAAGCACAAGCGGGGAGGGAAATTTTAGCTCTTTTGTTTTTGCCTTTTGGGGCAAAAACAAATGTGCTAAAATGTGGGCTTGCCTTTTCTTTTTTTCTTTTAAAGTGCGTGGGCAAAAAAACAAAATTTTCTTTTTGCGTGGTCAGTGCGTGTCGGATTGTCATTTTGTAATTTTATTTTCCGATGTTGCAAATGTAAACTTTTTTCCTGCAATTACAGCCAACGGGCGGCTTAGCGCCTTTGCGGGTTTACGAAGAAGTATTTGTCTGCAAGGACAAATGCTTATTTGAAAAGCTGCACACCAAATTTACTAAAATGCCAGCAATTGCGCTAAGCCGATGTTATTTGCAGGGCATTTCTTTCTTTCTGTTGTCATTTAATTGTCTACAAGTCAGCAAACACAGGTCTTACCGTTTTGGTTTGATTTTTTTCTGCGTAATTGTCTACAAGTCAGCAAACACAGGTCGAACCGTTTTAGTTTAATTTTATTTCTGCGTAATTGTCTACAAGTCAGCAAACACAGGTCTAACCGTTTTGGTTTGATTTATTTCTGCGTACACAATGGTCGGCATACAAATATAATTTTAAAAAATTTACCAAAAATTTTGAGTCGCAGGAAACGTTTTCTTAAACTCCAAAAAAAAAATTTTTTTGCACCCAGTGATTTTTAACGTCTCGGTCGTATTACCCGTTATTATTGAAGTTTAGCAGTCGTTATACCCAATGGTCGTAATGCGTAATTGTCCGCAAGCCAGCAAACACAGGTCGAGCCGTTTTTGGTTTAAAATTGTTTTCTGCGTAATTGCCCACAAGTCAGCAAACACAGGTCTTACCGTTTTGGTTTAAATTTTTTTCTGCGTAATTGTCCACAAGTCAGCAAACACAGGTCTTACCGTTTAGGTTTATTTTTTTCCTGCGTAATTGTCCACAAGTCAGCAAACGCAGGTCTTACCGTTTTGGTTCATTTTTTT
>CAISYK010001243.1 GCA_903889605.1 uncultured Bacteroidota bacterium | reverse complement strand
ATAATTTTATAATTGAAAATCCAATTGATTTAATGATGATTGAAGAACACCATCGGAATTTGCTTGAAAGAATCTTTTTGAAAAAACCATTATTGTCAGCATTAAGCATAACAGCATCTTTTCCAATTTTCGTGGTGCACTCTTGAAAAATATTTATTGAAATGCATTGGTAATTTGGTGTTTTAACAAATTGCCAAATGGTAGTAATAGAATGAAAAGTATAAATGTTTAAACAAAATAAAACAAATATAATGAGGTCAGCATATTTAATTGTCGGTATAATTTTCTTTTCAATTTCTCAGAACGGATATTCTCAAACTGTTTTTTACAGCTATCTGAACAACAGCAAAAATATTGCAAAATTTGAATCTTCCGCACCGCTTGAAACTATTGTTGGAGTTGGGAATAGGATACGTGCTTCAGTAATTATTAATACAACAGATATTTTAAAAAATCCGCAGGGAAAAGTACGTTTTGAATTATCCAGCTTAATAACGGGAATTGACAAAAGGGATGAAGATTTGAAAAGTGAAACGTATTTAAATACGGCAAAATTTCCGAATGCAGAATTTGTATTGACTGGATTATCAAATGTTAGTTCGAAAGAATTAACCGACAAAAGCAAAATTGCCGCAATTGCCAATGGGAAATTTACTATACATGGGATAACCAGAGAAATATCAGCACCAATAATATTATATTATTTTAAAGAAAATACGAACGAAAAAAATGTTTTGAAAGGAAATATTCTATCGGTCAGTACTATATTTAGTATTAAGCTGTCGGATTACGGAATTAAGATTCCTTCAATATTGTTTTATAAATTAGAAGACGAAATAAATATATCTGCGGCTTTTGTCGCCAGTGATGTTCCTGAATTAGTTAGGAACTAGAATTCCGGAAAGCAATTAAACTAAAAAAATGGTTTTTTGCATTTATTTTTGTTGGCTTATAAAAATTATGTAAAAACGTTTGTTCAAATAACAGAGATCAGAATCATCTTCAGACTATATAATTATTTATTATTTTAAAGCTCATTTCTTATGAAACATCAATATGATACCTTACTTGAGGCTCTGAATGATCTAAAAACCAGAGGATATATTTATGACTTTAATGAACAAAAAGATAAACTTTACTGCACTGATAAACAATGCAGTTTTAATCCTGAAGAGTTTGAAATTGTTGAGTTTTATAGGTTTGAGGGAGAGTCTGATCCGGAAGACTCTTCAATAGTTTACGCTATTCAGTCAGATAAAAATCATATAAAAGGTTTTATGGTAAATGCTTACGGGGCATATTCAGATACAGATCAATCTCAATTGCTTTCAAAAATAAAAATTGCTAAAGAGAGTTATCAATAAGTTTGCAGAGGAATAGCCATCTATGTTAAATTAAAAGTTGCCTCCTAAAAAAGCAAGGAATTTATTTCAAAAAAGCAAGCACTTTTTCAGAAGGTCTCCCAATAACAGCTTTGTTTCCTTTAACGATTATAGGCCGTTCAATTAAAATTGGATTGTCGGCAAGAGCTTTTACCCATTCATTTTCTGACAATTTTTTATCGGCAAAATTTTCTTTGTAAAGAGGTTCGCCTTTACGAATAATATCCTGGGCTTTCATGGAAAGTTTATTTAAAAGTTCTTTAATATCCTTTTGAGTCGGAGGCGTTTTTAAATATTCTATCGTTTCAAAGTTTACACCTTCGTTCTGCAGAATACTGAGCGCTTCGCGGCTTTTTGAGCAGCGGTTGTTGTGATAAATAATAATCCTGTCTGCATTTTTACCCGATGGAGATATATTCTGAGAAGCCTTATCAGCGGATGTTTTTTTCATTTGAGTTATTTTTCTACAAACATTTTTATACTATGGGTTCTCAATTATGATAATAATGATCATATATTAGAGTGGAATGAGATTTTAAGCCATTAATGGAAAATTAATTGTTTTCTTTGGTAAAGTGCATTAGCTTATGAATTCCCGTACTCCATCAAATAAGCTTTAATAAAAGCATCTAAATCACCATCCATTACTGCTTGTATGTTTGAAGTTTCATAACCGGTACGGATATCTTTAATCAATTTGTATGGTTGAAAAACATAATTGCGTATCTGTGAACCCCATTCAATTTTCTTTTTATTTCCTTCAATTTTATCAATAGCTTCACGTTGTTTTCGTAATTCAATTTCAAATAACTGTGATTTTAAAAGTTTTATGGCGTTCTCTTTATTCTGTAATTGAGAACGTGATTCCTGATTTTTTATAATGATGCCGGAGGGCTTGTGGTGCAGTCTGACAGCGGTTTCCACTTTGTTTACATTTTGTCCGCCTGCACCTCCTGCGCGGAATGTATCAAATTCAATATCTCCTGGATTAACGTCTATTTCAATAGTATCATCAATTAAAGGGTATGCATAAACAGAAGCAAATGAGGTATGACGTTTCGCGTTAGCATCGAAAGGAGATATGCGCACCAGCCGATGTACGCCGTTCTCGCCTTTTAAATAACCAAAAGCATAATCACCGACAAATTCTAATGTGATGGATTTTATCCCTGCAGCATCACCATCTGTTCGGTCTGTTTCTATTATTTTATATCCATGTTTACTGCCCCACATCATATACATGCGCATCAGCATTTCTGCCCAATCGCAGCTTTCTGTTCCCCCTGCACCCGAATTGATTTGTATAACGCAGCTTAATACATCCTCTTTTCCGCTGAGCATATTTTTAAACTCAATTTCTTCCAGCATTTTTTGCGTGGATTCAAACTGCTGTTCTATATCATCTTCGGTAGCTTCACCTTCTTTATAAAACTCATAAAGTAAGGTAAGGTCATCCATACTGCTTGTTAAAACAGCATACGATTTTGTCCAATCTTTTTTGATTTTGGTTAGTTTGAGGAGCTCTTCTGCTTTTTTAGGATTATCCCAAAAATTGGGAGCAAGTGCTTTTTCTTCTTCTTCGGCTATTTCAAGCAATTTACGATCGAGGTCAAAGATGCCCCCTTAACGCACCCGTGCGCTCCCGAAGGTCTTTTAGTTGGTCAGTTGTAATCATGCGGTAAAGTTAATATATTTAGGTTAATAACTCAAGTTAAGGTGAAATATTAATGTTTTTCATGGTTAAGTGCTGCGTTAGGGATTGAAGTGGAAATCCTTTTCTGTTTTTCAGAAAAGATTGAAGCGCAAAGCCCGGCCCTTTTCTTTTTTCAAGAAAAGGGAAAAGCCCAAAATAATATTATCTTTATTAAATTTGAAATTATTATTATGTTAATAGCTTACAGCAAAATAATATTCTAAATTT
>CAISYK010001242.1 GCA_903889605.1 uncultured Bacteroidota bacterium | reverse complement strand
TTTCTTTTTTTTCATTTTTTGAAACTATAGTAATGTGTAAAAAATTTAACACTTGAAATTATGAAAAACGAAATGAAAATGACAAAAGGAATTGAGGCTGAAATTTCCATCAGAAGAATTATTTCCCTCATAATTCCTTCTCTAAACAGAGATTCTTCAGTTCTCATTTTCTTGAGTATTGAAAAGCATAAACAATTGATGGTTTCATCAAAAAACAACAACAAGAGAGAAAGTTTCGCTTTTTTCTGTGATTCAGACGCTTGTGGCAATTTAATAGATTCTGGACATGGTTCTTTATCCAGGGAGCAATTTGATGGGATATTGAAGGAAGAATACAATAATCATCTTCAAAATAGGAAAGGAGGTGAACAATTGAAAAATGTGGCTTGAAAGGGGCAGTTTCATTTGCTTCTCTATTATTAGATTGCTTATAAATATTATTAACTTTTAAAAAACAAAAAATCATGGAAAACTCAAAAATTGAATGGACAAACCACACTGCAAATTTATGGTGGGGATGCACAGAGGTGCATGAAGGTTGCAGTAATTGCTATGCAGTAGCATTCGCACACAGATATAATCATGATATCTGGGGCAATGATAAACCGCGAAAAGAGGTAAAGTCAGTTTGGAAAGAACTTGAAAAGTTTCAGAAACAAGCTTTGGAGGCAGGCGAAATTCATCTTGTTTTCGTGGGGTCAATGATGGATATATTTGAAAAATCAATGCCTCTTGTAAATTGGAAGGGTGAAGAATATTCTGAAAGAAACAGTCTATATTGGACCACAGGAATGTTGAGAGATAAATTCTTTAATGAGGTGGTTCCCAACTCTCCAAACTTAATGTTTTTATTATTGACTAAAAGACCTTCGAATATCAATAAATATATCCCTGAAAGTTGGAAAGAAAATCCGCCACAAAATGTCATGTTTGGAACATCTCCTGTAAACCAGGAAACAGCGGACAATTTGATTGTTCAATTGTCGAAAGTGAATGGAAAAAGATTCCTTTCAGTTGAACCACAACTTGGAGCAGTTGACTTAATGAAAGCTGTGATTGATGGGGAAGATTCTGAGAAAGTGTTGCTTGATTTAGTTGATTGGGTGATTGTCGGAGGAGAAAGCGGTCATCACAAACGACCATACAATACTGATTGGGCGAGGCAAATTAGGGAAGATTGTAAAGTGAAAAATGTGCCTTTCTTTTTTAAACAGATTGATAAGGTGCAGGCAATCCCAGATGATTTATTTATCAAGGAATTTCCCCAAAATGTAACTCCAAGATTCATTGAAAAAGTAACCAATCCAAAAATAAAAATGGAAGGGAATGTTATTATAAAAGTTCAAGAAAATGAAGGAGTGGGCTCCTCCAGCAATCGCAAGCTGGCTGAGGATTATGTTAATTCACTTTCACCTTTCAAAAAGGAAATAGGGATGGCAATTCTTGCTGGAATTACACCTGCGGAGGTAGCAATCAAATTTTCCACCGAGAGGAATAAGCCTTTGAAAACTTACCAGGCATATGTAACGATGGTAACAAATGGGCTGGAAAATGTTGTAGGAAGCATCAAAAGACTTGGAGCAGGGAAAAGAGCAGCTATGACTAAAAGCTTGAATGTTGCAAGTAATAAGATAATTGAATCGCCTGCCAACAAGGTTAAGTCAAATGATGTTCGTTTAACATCAGAGGAGCGGCAAATAATTATTAAATCTTTGGCTGTTATTAAATTAGCTAATAATGAAGAAGAGCTTAATAAAAAAGTTGATTATCTAATGAAAAAAATGGATGCTTGAGAATGCTGTAAAGACAGGTGTTTAGTGAGGAGGACAACCCCTCCTTCACTCGGTAGAAAATTGAATCTTTTGAATTATTTTCAAATAATTGAAACTTTTTCAAACTGATAACGTATAAGATATGCATAAGAGGGATTATGCATATGTGTAGTCTCTCTTTTTTTTGCCCTTTGTTGAACAATTAGATAAAAAGTTTAAAAACAGAACTATTGATTTTACAGGTGTTTGGGAAGGTGTTAAAAACTTTACTTGCAAATGTGAAAAAAAACCTCGACTTATTGCATTAAGTTTTTGAATTGAAGACCTTGTTTGATAATGATGAGCAGCGTTAAATTATAAAAACAAAAAATTGAACATTGATAAAATATTTAAGACGTTAAATATTTATTAGTGTAGTTAGTGAATAAAAAAAGTAGTGTCCAATTTTCCAGAGTAAATTTATACTCAGGCTACAGGTACACTTTCCTTCGGTCACTCTAAAAAGGTTAGAGACGCATTAATTTCATGCGGTACGTTCGAATCGTAAGTCCCCTCATTAAAATTATTGCATTTGCCGTATACGAAAAATTCGTGTGCAAGATTTTTTAGAAAAATTAATTGATTTTACAGAATTAAACATTTTGATAAAATCTTTTTGATGGATTTTTTTGTTCTTTTTTTTATGATTAAAGACCTTGCTGGGTATAGGTGAACAGCTTATTGAAGTATAAATTTAAAACTATAAAACGATGAAAAACAAAAAATTATTAACCCAAAAGTCTTATTTGGATTGGTGTTCTCATTATCAGGAATCCAAAGATTCCTACCAAAAATATTTAAAAGAGAATGAATTGATTAGTTTCTCAGATTGGACATTTAGCGAAGATGCCCATGAATGTTATAAAACCTGGTGTGGAGAAGACTACTTACAAAATGATGATTTTAGATTTCCACTTAGAAAGGAATTAATTAACAATCAAACCCTGCTTCATATTGGAGACAGTCCCCAAAACATGAAAACTAACAAAAACTTAGTACTTAAGTTACAGAAAAAACAATTACCATTCTATGACGAATGCCACAATTATTACGGTTTTTCTTTAGTTGAAATAATTGAATTTAATTATAACGGTAAAGGTCAGGCATTAATTTTAGAAGATGGGTCTTTAGGTTATATGGATGAAGACACTCTGAATTTCGTCTTATTTGGCGGATGGTATAAGGGTTACTTAAATA
>CAISYK010001241.1 GCA_903889605.1 uncultured Bacteroidota bacterium | reverse complement strand
CCGTTTATCTCAGCATCAATTTTGTTGAGAATAAGGCCTAAATCTTCTGGTTTTTCTAGAAAATTAAGATTGTCAACATCAACAATTAATAGCTTTGCTCCTGGATGGTCTTGATCATAAGTACTAATAAATGCTTCGTAACGTTCATTCAAACGCTTTAAATAATCCAAACGAATTGCATTTTCATAATCACGGCCGCGCTTTTGAATTTGATTTACCAGAGTTGGAACTGAAGCACGCAGATAAATCAATAGATCCGGAGGGGTAATAAAAGACTCCATCAATTTAAACAAAGCAAAATAATTTTCGAAATCACGCGTGGTCATTAATCCCATTGCATGCAGATTCGGAGCAAAAATATACGCATCTTCATAGATTGTTCTATCCTGAATAACCGTTTTACCGCTTGTGCGAATCTGCTGCACCTGACCAAAACGACTATTTAAAAAATACACCTGTAAGTTAAAAGACCAACGCTGCATGTCTTCGTAAAAATCATTTAAATATGGATTATCATCCGCATCTTCAAAATGCGACTGCCATTTATAATGTTTTGATAAAAGAGTAGTTAGAGTTGTTTTACCTGAGCCGATGTTACCTGCTATTGCTATATGCATAATTAGATTGAATAATTTATTGAGTAGTTTGATTTTTTGAATTATCTTAATTTCAGGCCAGTTTGTTTTGTTATTACGCCATGCCTGAAAAAACGTAAACGAAAATACAAAAACTAGTAAGTGCCTAAGGGAAAAAAATGAAAATTGTGAATAAGTTTTTTTTACGGATTTGGGTTTTACGGCTATAGTTGATTTCTATTGTACTTCAGGGCGAATTTATAAACACCTTTATTAGAAAAAATTGATAGATATTCAATATTTTGCCCAATGAGAATTATTTGGCGATGTAAATAGAAATTGTTTTAGAAGATTGTAGTATCAAAACACCCATTTCCAATTGAAAACTTTGAAATTCGACCGCAGGAATTTCAAATTGCACTTCATCTGTGGTTTTTGTGTTATAAGCTTTTACTTTGTTATCGGAAATATAATACACCTGATCATCAATTGGCTGAAAATGCTGAATATTTTTTATCGGAATTGTTTTATAATATGTGCCGTAAATATCAAAAATTAATATCCCTGTTGATGGATTATTCATATAAACTTTGTTGTTGTATTCTAATAAATAATTTGGTTGTAAATCAATATTAAGCAATAAACTCAGATTCCCTGTTTGCTGTGTCTGTTCAAGTGATTGATCAATTCGTACCAATTCCATTTTGAACGGATTGAATATCCACATTCCATTATTATGGGAAGAGCAAACCAGTTTTGCTTGCTGAAAGCCAATATTGTCAAGACTTACAGACTCTCCGATTAAACTCAAAGTGTTGTCTAAAAAAACAACTTGTGAAAAATTTTTATAAAATACCAGAATCCGCAGCATATTTGAAGCATCAACAAAATCCATATTGCCAAAATTTTTATTGCTGTATTTATACAGTAATTTACCGGTTTTGTCATATTTGGTAAGCTCATTTGCCTTTACTGCATATATATTGCTTTGATTATCGCTGGTTATAAAATCAGATTCAGCATTAATAGTTGTAATAAGCTTAAAATTGCTCTGCGCAAGGATAGAGGATGAATAGAAAAAAAATATATAGAGTAATTTTTTCATATAGTGTATATCGTTTCGGCCTTTATTGTATGATTGTGTAATGCTATATTAGAAGTAATATTTCTTCTAAGTGTTTTCTATCATTGGATAAACGAGGCACCTTATGCTGTCCGCCCAATTTATTTTTTGATTCAAACCATTTGTAAAATGTATCTTTTGGCAGGGATTTTACTATTGGCTGTTTCAGGATAAGGTTTTGATAACGCTTAGCTTCATAGTCTGAGTTGATTGATTTTAGTGCATTGTCAAGCATTTCAGTAAAATATTCTATTGTACTGGGTTGTTTTTCAAATTCGATGAGCCATTCATGTGCACCATTTTCGTTGCCATCCATATAAACAGGTGCGGCAGTGTATTCATTTATCTGCGCTCCGGATTTTTCACATGCAATACTCAAGGCTTTATCTGCATTATCAACCATTATTTCTTCCCCGAAAGCATTCATAAAATGTTTGGTGCGGCCGGTAATTTTAAAACGGAAAGGATTTAATGAAGTAAACTTAATTGTATCTCCCAGCATATAACGCCACAATCCTGCACTTGTGGAAATCACAAGACCGTAATTTGTATTTGTTTTTACATCATCCAGGGAAACCGGTTCTGAATTCACCGCTCCCAATTCATTTATCGGCATAAATTCATAAAAAATTCCATAATCGAGCATCAGCAATAATTCAGAAGAATCGTGCTGATCCTGAATTCCAAAAAAGCCCTCCGAAGCATTATATAACTCCAGAAATTTTATTTCTGATTTATTGAAAACGGTATTGAATTGCTCTCTATATGGACTAAAGTTAACTCCTCCATGAAAGTATACTTCCAGGTTAGGCCATATTTCTGAGATCGATTTTGTTCCCGAAATTTCCAGCACTCGTTTCATTATTAAAAGCATCCAGGAAGGAACACCGGCAAGACTTATAATATTTTCATTGATTATCGCAAGTGATAATTGTTCAACTTTTTCATCCCATTTATCCATTAAAGAAATTGATAAATCAGGAGATCGTAAAAATTCAGCCCACATAGGTAAATTGTTCATCATAATAGCTGAAAGATCACCATTCTGCGATTCATAATTTCCAAAAGTGTCGGTTTTCAAGCTGCCGCACAAACCAAAATTTTTTCCTGTGAATAACTGCGTTTCCGGATATAAGGTACAGTAAATTGCCAGCATATCACGTCCGCCGTGGTAATGGCAATCGTCCAATGACTCTTTGCTTACCGGAATAAATTTGCTCTTATCATTGGTGGTACCCGATGATTTTGCAAACCATTTTATATCGGTATTCCACAAAATATTCTGCTCCCCTTTGCGGACTCTGTCAATAAACGGTTTCAGCGTTTCATAATCCTGTAAAGGAACATTGGATTTAAATTGTGCATAATTGTTAATGTTTTTATAATCGTGCAGATCCCCCCATTCTGTGTCTTTTGCAGATGTTATTAATTTACGCAGACATTCATTCTGCACATCATTCGGATACTTCATGAAAAGTTCAATCTGATGCATCCGTTTTTTCATCCACCAGCTTGCTATAGAATTTATTAAGGTCATAGTTTTAATTGCGGATTATTTAATTTGGGATTAGGCCGAATAATATTGTCTTTGGTAAATTTGCTGATAAAGGTAAAAATATATATTATCTCTCAAAAATATTGTTTATCGGCAGCTTCTTTTAAAATTCATTTTTCTTTACTGCTTCTGAATATCGCTGAAAACCAGATTAAAATAATTTGTGTTTTTTATTTATCAATCTGAAATTAAATTATAAAAATATCATACCACCAAAAAAGAAAATATTTTCAAATAATAAATTAGATAATGTACTTTTGCAGCTTAATTTTAAAAATATATAAACTTTATGAGCAAAGGACCTATTTCTAATTTCATTGAAAAGCACTATAAACACTTTAATTCCGCGGCTTTAGTTGATGCTGCTAAAGGCTATGAAACACACCTTACCGAAGGCGGCAAAATGATGATTACCCTGGCTGGTGCCATGAGTACAGCGGAATTAGGGAAATCGTTGGCTGAAATGATCCGTCAGGGAAAAGTTGATATTATTTCCTGTACAGGTGCTAACCTTGAGGAAGATATTATGAACCTGGTCGCACATTCGCATTACAAGCGTGTTCCAAATTACCGGGATCTTACACCGCAGGATGAATGGGATCTATTGGAAAACCATTACAACCGTGTTACAGATACTTGTATTCCTGAAGAAGAAGCATTCCGCAGACTTCAGAAACACATTCATAAAATATGGAAAGATGCTGATGATAAAGGCGAACGCTATTTTCCGCATGAATATATGTACAAAATATTATTGAGCGGTGAGCTTCAGCAATATTACGAAATAGACCCTAAGGATTCATGGAT
>CAISYK010001240.1 GCA_903889605.1 uncultured Bacteroidota bacterium | reverse complement strand
TTTTTTCTTTTTATTCTACTTCAATGCCCATAAATTTTTATACATATCTTTGTTAATAACGACTCTAAAAAATTACCGAACTATTGATTTAAAAGACTTCATTAAATCTTACAATCCCGAAAACCGCAACAAGCGCACAGAAAACGAACGTTTTAAAAAATTCACTTATGAAGAAATCTGTAACCGCGATAAAACAAGCCTTGATATATTTTGGCTAAAAGACGATAAGGCTACAGATATGGAAAACATACCATTGCCAAAAGTTATTGCAAAAGGAATAATTGAAAACATTGAAGGTGCATTGGCTAATTTTAAAAAGGTTGAGAAGGAATTAAAATAAATAAGACGTATCTATCAAAAGTCTCATAGCACTTTGGATCATTATTAGTTTAAAGCTCGATGAAATTTCACAGATATACCGGAAATATTTGAAAATTTTTGGAATGAAGAACAACAAAAAGCATTTAATCAACTTATAAAAGACTAAAATCTATCCGCAGATAAAACTTAGAAAAAATATTATGAATATGGAGCATTGTGAACTATGGGATATTGTTGACGGATGTCAAACATTTGATGGTTTTTGCAAAAAAATGGTTCCTGTTTTTAAAAGTGATAAAAATATTCCCGAAGAAATTCAAAGAAAATTAGGTGTTATTCAAAAACTTATTAAGCATTCGTATTATGAATACGACTTTATTGATGTAGCACTATTGTACACCTTTCAAACATTGGAATTAGCTTTGAGTCTCAAATACCAATCTATATACCCAAATAAAAAAGCATTAAAAAATCTTAAACCCAATTTAGATTGGGCATTAAGAGAAAAATATATTTCACCAAATCAAAATGAAGCGATAAGTCATTTAAGAAATCATATTGCCCACCCAAAAGAAGAATCAATGATTGGAATGCTTGGTTTAAAAACGATAAAAGGGCTTGTGGAATTAATTAGTGAGCTTTAAATATTGAATAATGCAATAGTTAAAAGCGCTATTTTTACTTAGAAATATTTTGGATAAAAAGAACATGCAAGAAATCACCTCTGATATTATTCCAACACTGACTATTTTTAAAATAGCTAGTAATATTGAAGCTTATGAAAAATGGCTCAAGAGAGAACACAACAAAAGCATTGATAATAGCTTATTATCAGGCTACAAATTTTTCTTTGAATGTTGTTTTAGTAACTTGTTTTATCATATATCATGCGAAGAAACTTTAGGGATAAAAACTGATTTTTTATTGCACCGTGCAAGTTCAGAAGGTGTTTTTATTGAAAAAATTCCGTCTTCTTGTGAGATGACAATTTTTCTTAAAAATATTTATTTTCATTTCGAGCCAATCCTAAAATCTAAGGATTTAAACAGTCTGAAAATTAGTACAACCAATTTTGAAAATTCAATTTCAAAACCTTTTCAAAACCTTTATGACAATTTTATAACTACATCTTCTGAAACTGATATAACAAAAAATGAAGCTTTAAAACTGGTTTTAATTGATAACCTATATATTCATTTCAATCAAGTTAAAAACAATGGTCCGGTTGCTTTACAAAGTAGTATCATGAAAACTTTTTGGGTCGATAAAAAAAAACTTGATTATGCTTTTGAGGGTTATAAATATACTTTACAATTCGTATGGAGTGAAGTTCTATCGTATAAAAAATATAAAAGTACCAGTTTAATTAATTTGCATAAATCTGATTCTTGGAGAAAATATATAACATATAACACCGCTCCGAAGGACGCTACTGGTGCTGAGAGAATATTTGGTGAGCATTTTGAATTAGAAAAACAAACTTGTTTTGATAGTTATTTTTATAGAATTCAGAAAGAAATCATAAGGCCTCTTGAAAAAAAGTATAAAAAAGATATAACGCAAGCATATAATTTCTTCACCTACAATGGTGGGAAATATGTAAAAAAAAATATTTTCGGCAACCTTCTTACTAAGAATAGCATAAATGTTCCTTTGATTAATTTATCTGATTCTGAAAAAATAGAACAGATATTATACTGGTATCCTGTTGAAGTAATGAATACGACTCAGAACCAAATGTATAATGGAATTCCCGCATTTAACACCTTATTGGCGGGAACGCTAACGCTCTATAATCGCAAAAATAGTGAGTTCAAAAAAGTTATAGCTTGTAAATTTATCCATCCTTTTGAAGAGAATAAAAATGATTTTAGTTACGGAATTTTAATTGACTCAGCTTCTTCAGCAGGGCATTATTGTAGTGGTTGGATGCTGTTTTATGATTGTTGTGGGGATTACTCAGGATTTTCAGGTTCGGAACATAAAATGGCAGAAAAACTTATTGACAAATATTTAAAACAAAACAAACTAGAGTTAAGAGAATTAGTTATAAATAAACAAGCCTTTAGAGATTGTATATCAGAGCATATTAGAACAGAAGAAAAATTGGATGATGCAGATATAAAAAACAACAAGATTCAGCTTGACGATATTTCCCAAAGAAAAAAAAGATAAAGACGTACTTGGGAAGGCGAAAGCTACTATTATGGAGTTATTCATTTATTATCTTCATGAAAGCCAGTATAAGAAAACTCATGATGTGCAAATCAATACAAACAAATCAATAGGGGAGATTGATATTGTTTTAAAAAATAAATCTGAAGTTAGGATTATAGAGTGTAAGGTTAATCCCAATAATTGCTCCTCCTTAAAAGAAGAATACAACAAGGTTTTAACGAAACTACAAACCTTTGAACAAACTGAAAAAATATGTGAATTTTGGTTTTGGTTCCCTCCATCAGACAAGAATATTCAATATCTAAAGACAAACAATGTTTCATATACAATATTAAGCAAACGACCTGAAGATAATCCATTATTAAAGGGAATTGCCTTGTCAAATATTAAATTTATAATGGAACATATAATATAAATATTTTACAATATTAATGACACAACACAACGATTTACTGCTATCTAAATTAGCAATACGAATAAAAAATTCTAATTCAGGAACCACAATTGGCAGCGGTGTTATTTATTTTTCGGAAAACCTTAAAAACAAAATTTATATTCTTACGGCAGCCCATTGTTTATATGAAGATAGAGATTTATTTAAGATTCAGTTAGACCGAGTTGATATAGATATTTTAAATCCAAAGACAAATAAGTATGAGACGATAACACATACAATTGATTTTAATCTTGTTTCCTCAAATATAGATAAGGATGTTGCGGTCTTAATATTAGACAAAATTTCTGTTGAACAAATTGCAGGAACGCTCCCATTAATGCAAGTAGTAAAGGAAAGACAATCAATAACAACTTTTGTATTAAAAGGGTTTCCAAATGCTACGCAAGGAAAAGAATTAGCTTGTCTTCATCCTACTTGGGCACAAGAAATGACAGGTGTAAATAAATTTCAACTTAATCTTCAAGAGGATTATAGCGGCTGGGCAACTGGTGGATTTTCTGGGAGTGGTGTATTTTTAAACACTAATAATCAATTGTATTTATTTGGAATTTTCACTCGATTTCGCCCCGAAGACAAAGGGAAGGTCATCTATTGTCAATACCTTGAAACAATTAATGGACTTTTAGAGAAAAATTATTTGCCACTAATTCTCTTTACCTTTCTTGGAGAACATGGTCTTGATCCTACATTCTTCAAAACACATATTGGAACTGCAATAAAAAACT
>CAISYK010001239.1 GCA_903889605.1 uncultured Bacteroidota bacterium | reverse complement strand
TAGCACCAAGCGGAACTCCGGCCTCCATAAATCCAAAAAATAATGGTATTGCTGAACAAGTGCAAAATGGAGTTATTATCCCAAGCAAAGAAGCTAAAACATTACCAGTATTTACATCCAAAACAAGTGCGCAGGCATTATGGATTTCATTTGCCTGTAAAATTTTATGATGATTTTCTATGATCTCATTTAAGCGCTCCTGCAAATGCCCATCCAGTGTGGATAGTATGCGTTCCCCATTATATCCTTCCTTGGCCGCCCGCTGTAATAAATGCGGCGCTGTTTGGGGAATTGGATATGGTTTCCCTGGTAATGCTTCCTGTTTGCTCAATTCACAAGTTTCTTTATCAATAGCCTTTGCTTTAAAGAGCTGGTCGAGTAAACGATTGCGTTTTATAAATAATCGTTCCTGATTTTTTCCGGGGTAAATTAAACTCGGGGCATTCGGTAAAATAGCAAGTGTAGCTGATTCTGCCCACGAAAGTTTTTCAGCATCTCTGCCGAAATACCGCCATGAAGCAGCGTCTATTCCAACCACATTTCCTCCGAAAGGGGCATTAGATGCGTATAAATTAAGTATTTCTGATTTTGAATAACTTAATTCCAGCCTCAGAGCTAAAATAACTTCTGCAATTTTTTCAAAAACGGTTCTGTTTTTCCTTTTTCTTGCAAGGCGTATAACCTGCATAGATAAAGTGCTTCCGCCGCTAATTATTTTTTTTGCTTTTATGTTTTGAATAATGGCGCGTCCAAAAGCCAATGGATTAAAGCCTGGATGCATAAAAAAACTGCGGTCTTCAAACTGAACAATACTTGCGGTAAATTTTATAGGAATATGTTTGCTGTTCGGAAAACGCCATTGACCATCATCAGCGATACGTGCAGAAAGCAGATTACCTTTGCTGTCTTCTAAAACAGTGCATGTTTTGTTTTTAAATAGGGGAGAAGGCAGGCAGAATATAAACCATATAAAAAGAATTAGAAGGAGCAGCAAGGCTATTCCTTTTTTACTTTTTAAAAACTGTACTATGGATTTAATTTGTTTCAGGTTACTAATAACTTATAAAAAAACGAATATACGAAACTGTATGTAAAAAAAGCAACAAATTCATTTTCGTAAATTCGTAAAACCTTGTTTTATCAGCAACCATTAAATACCTAGAGATTAGTTTATTACTGAGCAATAAGTGTTTCGTTTTTACTAATACTAATTTGCCTTATTTTCTCTTCAACGGATTAAGTAAGTATTCTAATCCATTCATTTTTATTTCAAGCATGGTTTGCAAAATCATGCCCAATTTACCTTCAGGGAAACCTTTCCGTTGGAACCATTCTAGGTAGGATACTGGAAGATTGCATATTATAGTGCCTTTGTATTTTCCAAAAGGCATCTGCATACTTACTAACTGTAATAAAATCTGCGGGTTTGCTTCGTTTGTATTCATAATTAATCTTTGATAAAATATTTTATCTCAATATTATCTTATTTAAGGATTTGAATTTTTTAAAACCGGTATTTTGGCCGTTTCTTAAATAAAATGCAGCTATTTTTCAACAAAGTTTATGATGGTTATTAAAGTAAAAAAGTCTGTATAACAATCCTTGTCATTCCTAAAGCCTAACAGCTTAAACTAATTCGTCATTGTATTCGCCGTTTTTAAATAAAGTATTCTTAAATCTTCCTTCTAAAATAAAACCTGCTTTTTCAAGAACTCTTTGAGAGGCAATGCTAGTCCCAAATGGTCTTGCGAAAATCCTGTTTAAATCCCAGTTTATTCTACCATCTGAATTATTGCGTTTGTCATTATTCCATGCCCCCAAAAAGGTTCTGCCAGCCAATAACCTAATTCAGCATTTTTACATTGTATATCTGATTGCGGATGAATGCCGATTCCGCCCACTGCTATATTATTAATCTCAATTGCAAATATCTGAAAAGGGAATTCTTTGATTGCGGACTCTATGAAAATTTTCCCATTTTCAATTGAAAATGGGAAAGGATATTTGTTTGTCAGGTTTTTTGCAATTTCGTAATTGTTTGCATATTTCACTAAACTTTCTAAGTCGTCAATTGTCCATGGTCTAAGAGTGAAATTCATAAAATATTTTTAAAGTAATGAATGTAAATTGCTGATTGCATTAATATTTTTTGAAAAATCAGTTCATTTGTTTCTAAATTAGAAACCGCCTATATTACAATCCGAATGAGAAACACTAAATATTTTCATAATAACCTACTGTGGTAAATATACCTAATATCGCTGAATTTTATGCCCGATGATAGATTAAAGTTTGCTGAACTTTGTTGAATGGTAAATAATGCTTATTGCCTTTTCAGTTTCTGAATTTTTTATGTGTTTGACTAAATTGTATGTACTTTTGCAAAAAAAGTAAAATATATTATGCACTTAGTTCAGGATTTTCACGAATTATTTTCAGTAGCCTCATTAATTAGTTTACTCACTTTATCCGTATTGGAAATAGTACTTGGTATAGATAATATTATATTCATTTCAATAGTTGCCGACAAATTGCCCCGCAAAAAGCAGGGTAAAGCGCGTACAACCGGTTTAATGCTTGCATTAATAATGCGTATAGGATTATTGTTCAGTATCTCTTGGATTGTTGGTTTAAAAGAAGCATTATTTTATATATCTGATTTCGGAGTCACAGGCCGTGATTTAATTTTATTTTCCGGAGGGGTATTTTTACTATACAAAACTACCATTGAGCTGCACAATAAAATTCAGGGTTATGAAGATGCAGAAATGAAATTTAAAAAAGTTAGTTTTAATGCTATAGTTGCTCAAATTGTATTAATTGATATTGTTTTTTCATTCGATTCGATTCTTACTGCTGTAGGTCTTGTGACTAATCTGCTTATTATGATTGGTGCAGTCATATTTGCTATGATCATTATGATAATGTTTTCAGAAAAAGTAAGTGATTTTATAAATTTGAATCCAACGATTAAAGTGTTAGCTCTATCATTTTTATTAATGATTGGTTTGATTCTTATTTTGGACTCCTTTCATCAGCATGTTGATAAAACTTTTATATATTCAGCAATTGCGTTTTCATTGTTTGTTGAGTTATTGAATATCAGAATGCGTAAAAAAAGTAAAAAGCGGAAGCCTGATACAAATGATGATCCCAGGGATGTAATATAAAAGCCCCCCCCTCCTAAAAGGATTGAGAATAGATGTACTGGAAAGCCAAACATCCCTTACATACAAATATCTAAATTCATACATCTAAGAAAAATAGAAAGTATTATTATGAAAGGATAATGCTCCTTTATAATTTTATGCTGCGTTAGGGATTGAAACAGAAATCCTTTTCTTTTTAGAAAAGATTGAATAGAAAAGCCCGCCCCTTTCTTTTTTAAGAAAGGGGAACGCCCAAATGAATTCAAATAGAATTTTTATTAATTATTGAATTGCTTTTAAGACGAGCTCACATCAGCATAATCGCTCAGGTAATTAAAGCGGGGCATCAGTTGTCCATTTTTTGTTATGCTTGCGCGTTCAATCATTCCATGTTCATCTTTAATTAAAATCGCAGGCAAAACTTTATCAATCAGCTCTTTCCCGAAATCTTCAGACGCATTGCGGGGAAGTTCACAGGGCAGATTATCTACTGCCATTATAGTGATTGTATCATTGCTGAATGGTTCTCCGTAACTTTCCGTTACCGGGTTGTATCCATAAAATTTATCTTCAATGGTGGTAGACCTCATCGTGGCTGGACAAGCGCCATTGATATCACAGCTTATATCGGCAATAACGCTGATGCGGAAATCAGGGGAACGCATCTCTTCTTTAGTAAAAAGGATAGGAGCACGCGGATCCCAAAATGAACCGTGGATAAGCAGATCGCAATCTTTGGAGTATTTGCCGAATGTAGAACGAAATTTTTCGGGATGTTTATAAAAACTATCCATGTTCCATGCCGAACCGTCAATTTCTTCATTATAATTCGGTGAATCTATTTGGACATAAGTAGGCTCACGAAAAGAGTAATGCGTAAATTCATAAGGGGTAATTCTCCGAATATCCAAAACGCCCAGTAATTCAACGGCTCCGTTGGCTACACGGCCATTTCCTGTAACAATAATTTTGATATTGGTAAGATTTGCCTTTTTTAATTCTTCTTTTAATTCTTTTTTATCAAAGCATAAATGGGCAGGTTTTAAATCAAACAGTTTGTACTTTTTCCCATATCCTAAAATACCATTGTAAGCGCCCACTATTCCTGCATAATGACCAAAACCGATAACCCTAAAAAAATCTGCATCTGTAAGGCATTCGTAATCAATAAGCTGAACATTTTTTTGCAGTATAGTCTGTAATAATTCTTTATTTCGAGGCTGTTTTTTGATAGTATGCGAAAAAAATAAATATTTTTTACCCGCTATCAGATTTTTCTTAGGAACCTCTTTAATTCCCATTAAAATATCGCAGTCGCTAAGATCTTCAGCCATTTTTATTCCCTTAGCAATATATTCTTCATTTTTATAACTTCGCCAATCACTTGGCTGAACTACAACTTCAACATTCTGAAAATTATCCATAATGTATAAACATTGATCAGGCGTAAAAGCCACACGTTTGTCATACGGCATTTTCTCTTCTCTTAATATTCCTATCTTCATATTTAAATGTTTTTTTTATCTTAAAAAAGTTAGCAATTTATCTCCACTAATATTTTCTTTACTGATTGGATTCGTTTTTAATACCGGAGCTTTTATCCCGATTTCTATTTTTCTATCTGAAATAAATACACGGGCTTCATCCCAAGCATCAATTTCAATAAAGCTGCTGAGAAGCTGTTCTCCGCCTTCCACAATTAATGATTGAATAGTACGTTTGTATAATTCATTTAGAATTTGAGAAATAATATCTTTTTCAAAATCTATTTTTATAAATTCTAAGTTAGGTTCAGAAGCAGCATCAACGGCAGTAAATATAATTGTGGCTGTGCTTTTATCAAAAAGGTTGTAATGTTTTGGGATGCGCAGCCATTTGTCAATAGTTATACGCAGCGGATTTTTACCATGCCATTCCCGTACTGTTAATTGCGGATTATCAAGTAAAGCGGTGTTTGTTCCAACCATTATGGCCTGTTCCTGGCTCCGCCACTTATGAAGCAGTTTGTGAGATTCGGAATTGCTTATCTGCAATGCTTTGCCGGGGTTTTCTTCACTGCGCTTTACATCAATAAAACCATCTGAAGTTTGTGCCCATTTTAAAATAATGTAAGGACGTTTTTTTTCGTGAAAGGTAAAAAAACGCTTATTCAATTTTTTACATTCATCTTCTAAAACACCTTCAGTGACGTTAATTCCTGCTTTGGTAAGCTTTTCGATTCCGCGTCCATTAACTGCAGAATTAATATCCATACAGCCAATAACTACGTTTGGAATTTTGTGTTCAATTATTAAATCAGCGCAAGGCGGTGTTTTTCCAAAATGAGCACAAGGCTCAAGGTTTACATATAGTGTGGATTTTTGAAGTAATTTTTTATCTTTAACGGAGTTAATTGCATTTACCTCAGCGTGCGCTTGTCCGTATTGCTGGTGATAGCCTTCGCCAATTATTTTTTCATCACTAACAATCACACAGCCTACCATCGGATTTGGCGCGGTATTTCCAAAACCTTTTACTGCAAGTTGAAGGCAAAGCTTCATATATGTTTCGTGAATATTCATTTACAGGCTCAAAGGTAAGATTTTTTAAGTTTTAAAATCTGAAAATGTATAATTGAAACTGGGTAATCACAGTAAGGAATCCATAAAGCTTCGTGAATGAGGTGTTAAGCCCATTGCTGCGATTGAAAATCAATTTATACTTTTTTCTGCCTGATATCTGAAGATGAAATTTGAACAAAATTTATTTAAAACCGCATTTTAACGAATTTGATTTTTTTATTTGACTCTTATGGTTTGATTTTTTAATATTTTGTAATTATCAAATTATCCATTTACTTAATTTGTACTTTTATATTCTATGAGAATACCTTCCAATAAAATAGCTGATATTGTCCGATTTTTTCGGGATGAATTAAAAGATTATTTTGAAAAAGATGAGATCGAAACTTATATTGCTTATTGTTTTGAGGAGTATTTAAATTTGAAACGAGCAGACATTTTTTTGAATTACAGCACCACCGTCACTGAATCTGAATTATTAAAATTCAACTTTGCTGTTAAAGACCTGAAAAAATATAAGCCTATTCAATATGTTTTAGGCAAAGCAGATTTCTATAGTATGAAATTTATTGTAAACAAATATGTTCTAATTCCCCGCCCAGAAACTGAGGAGCTTGTAGATTTAATAATAAGAGAATACAGTGCTCAACTGATGGAGAAGGAAAATAATTACGAGTTATCATCCTCTATTTCAAATCCATCATCCCAAATCTCAAATCTCAAATCTCAAATCTCCATCCTCGATATTGGTACTGGCAGCGGATGTATACCCATTGCGTTGAAGAAACACATTCCTTCAGCAGATATATATGGCTTAGATATTTCGGATGAAGCTCTGGAAACTGCAAAACAAAACGCCGTAATTAATAACACGGATGTTGAATTTTTTCAGCACGATATTTTATCGCCTGACTTGCTGCTGCCAAAGCCGGATTTAAAATTCGACATAATCGTGAGCAATCCTCCATACGTTTGTATTTCAGAAAAAGATCAGATGCAAAAGAATGTATTAGATTATGAACCTCATTCAGCCTTATTTGTAAGGGATGATGACCCGCTCTTATTTTATAAAGCTATTGCCGATTTTGCTTTGAAATATTTAAAACATAAAGGGAAACTATACTTTGAAATTAACCGCGCTTTTGGCTTTGAAACAAAAAAAATGATGGAAAGTAAAGGCTTCAAAAATGTACTTTTAGTAAAAGACATGAATAATAATAATCGTATTTTACATGGTAATATATAGTCCAATCTAAGATGAAAAAAATTTATAGCGCAGTTTTGTTTATAATATCCATCAGCAGCTTTGCACAAAATGGATTTAATGTTGATGTTTTGCCTGCAAATATTGGAGGTAAAGAGGAATTTATAAGAATTTTTAAACAGGAATTGATTTACCCGAAAAATTCACTGAAGAAAAAGTTAGGCGGCAAAGTAGTGTTTCATTTCACTATTATGAAGGATAGTTCCGCAGTAAATATTAAAATCAATAAATCGGGAATTGATGATATTGATAAAGAAGCTTTGCGTTTATTCAAATTGTTTCAATGGGTGCCTGCCTTTAAGGATGGGACTTATGTGAATGCTGATTGGTCAATATCATTTAATTTTAATCCTAAAAAATATTATAAAATTTGTGCGGAAAGGGGCTATGTAAATTTTAATTTTTGGAAAGAATTTCAAATTGACAGTACAGGAATTAACCAAAATTTTAATAAATGGGAAATTGACAGTACTCAAAAAGTGTATTATTCTCCAGAACAAATACCGGAGTATCCAAAAGGAAATTATGCCTTACAGGATTTTATTAAAGCTAATTTAGAATATCCAAGGCAGGCTCAAATATCTAATATTCAAGGTACAGTTATGGTGCGTTTTGTTGTTGAACCAAATGGTTTGGTAACAAACATTGGAATTATGAAATCTACAGGCGGCGGATGCGATCAGGAGGCTGTACGAATAATGGAGATGATGGCTAAATGGAAGCCAGGAAGAACGGATGGTAAATTAGTACGCGTACAAATGGCTATTCCATTTAATTTTATTCTAAGCAATGAATTTCGTGATAACAGCGCAGGTGAACAGCATTAATATGATTGAAATTCCGCAATTGAGAGGACGTTAATAATTAATTTTAGTTTTAATATGAAAAAAATTTGTTTTCTGTTTTTGTTTTCCATTTCTATGCTTGATTTTGCACAATCAGGGTCAAATGTGGATGTTTTACCAACTAATATTGGAGGGAAATCTGAATTTAAAAGAATTTTTGAGCAGGAAATAATTTACCCTGAAAGTCAATTAAAGGAAAAAGATGTAAAAAAGGTAACTATCAGCTTTGTGATTATGAAAGATAGTTCGGTGACGCAAATAAAAGTTTCCGAATCCGGTTCACCGGAAATCGATGCGGAAGCAAAGCGCATTTTTAAATTGTACCAATGGGTTCCTGCAATGAAAGACGGTCAGTATGTAAATGCAAACTGGTCAGAAACATTTATTTTCGATCCGGGCAAATATGCTAAAATATGCCGTGATCGCGGTTTTCGAAAATTCAATTATTTGCCGGATTTTAAAATTGACAGTTCCGGGATTATTTATGAAAATCCAGAACAATTACCTGTTTACCAGAAAGGTAATTATGCTCTTCAGGATTTTATTAAAGAAAATTTAGAATATCCACGGCAGGCACAATTATCAAATATACAAGGAACTGTTGTGCTTCGTTTTATTGTTGAACCCAGCGGTTTGATCACTAATATATGGATTGAAAAAACTGTTGGCGGAGGCTGCGATCAGGAAGCTATCCG
>CAISYK010001238.1 GCA_903889605.1 uncultured Bacteroidota bacterium | reverse complement strand
TGTTCTTTGGTAATGCATAAAGGTGGTGCGATAAAAATATAATTCCATCTTACAAAAGTATACATGCCGAGTTCTTTTATTTTGGCCGCTACTTTATTCATAATTACCATTTCTTCAGGCTTTGCATTAAAGGGTGCCATTGCTTCCTTAGTTGTTCTATTTTTAACCAACTCAATACAACCAAATAAACCTGTATTTCTAAAATCACCTATTGATGGATGTTTCGCCTTCAATTCTTCCATTCTGCCTTCAATATATATACCCATTTCGGCAGCATTCGCAATCATATTTTCATCTTCATAAATTTTCAAAACTTCCAAGGCTGCAGCACAAGCAACAGCATGAGCGGAGTATGTAAGACCTAACATCAATGGTTTATCATCATAATGGGCAGAAATTTTATCACTCACTATCAATGCGCCGAATGGAATATACCCAGCTGTTAAACCTTTTGCCGTAGCAATCATATCTGGTATCACTCCATGGTTATCAATACCAAACCATTTACCAGTTCTTCCGAATCCGCTCATTACTTCATCGGAAATTAATAAGATTCCATGTTTATCGCAAAGAGCCCTAAGCTTTTTGAAATAATCTTTCGGATATTTTATACAGCCGCTGCTTCCGCTTTCGCCTTCCATCAATATGGCTGCAACATTTCCTGGTCCTTCAAATTCAATTACCCTTTCTATATGGCTTACACACTCATATTTACATGTGCCGAAATTCTGCCCAAACGGACAGCGGTAGCAAAAAGGATCTTCAACATGGACAAAATTAGGTGCCTGCTGACTATCGGCAGGAATTTTCCTTGGATCCCCTCCTGCACTCATTGCGCCATAAGAAGCGCCATGAAACGAGCGGTAACGGGTAATAATTTTGTGACGTCCGGTATATAATCTTGCTAATTTAATTGCATTTTCAATAGCTGTAGCACCGCAAACTGTGAACAATGCTTTATTCATACCTTCCGGTGTAATTGAAGCCAATTTCTTTCCCAATTCACCGCGAACTTTTGTAACACAGCTTGGCGTAACGTAACTTACTTCCTGCATCTGTTTCACAACTGCATCAGTAACACGCTGGTTGCCGTGGCCAATATTTACATTCATCAATCCGCTTGAAAAATCAAGGTAGCGTTTGCCGTCATAATCGTAGATATATACTCCTTTTCCATTTTTTACAGCGATAGGGGCAATGCCTTTTTGTTTGCTCCAGGAAAATAAAGTATGGTCCATATTATTTTGAACTATTTCCTGTGACTCTGTAAGTGTTTTTGAATTTGTGCTCATATTTTTTTTGATTAATAATTTTAGAATTTAGAATTCATATTTTAGAATTCACATTTTTCATTTAACATTTATCATTTAATATTCATCATTTCTTTAGCTCATCCAATTAGTCTTTGCTTCAGCATTCCATTTGGTGGTAGTTTTTTTCAATTTTGTCCAAAATTCTATGGAACTTTTTCCTGTTAAATCACCAACACCAAATTTTGAATCATTCCAGCCGCCGAAGGAAAAAGGTTCTCTGGGAACCGGCACACCAATGTTAACGCCAATCATACCAGCGCTTGCACGATCAATAACATAACGAGCCATACCGCCGCTTTGTGTAAAAACTGCTGCAGCGTTGCCGTAAGGGTTTGCATTTTCAATAGCAAGTGCTTCGTCAACATCTTTTGCCCTGATGATAGAAATTACAGGTCCGAAAATTTCTTCTTTTGCAACGCTCATATCAGGTGTAACATGATCAATAACGGTAGGTCCAACATAAAAACCATTTTCTTTTCCTTTAACAACGCAGTTTCTGCCGTCAACCAATATTTTTGCACCATCTTTTTCTGCTGCTGTAATATAATTTTCGATACGTTTCTTTGCCGCTAATGATATAACAGGCCCTAAGTTTTGTCCTGGAATTATTTTTTTTGCTTCAGCACAAATCTGTTCGATAATGGTATCAACATTCCCAACAGCAATCATTGCGGATGCCGCCATACAACGCTGTCCGGCACAGCCCGACATAGATGCAGTAACATTAGATGCAGTCATTGAAGGATGTGCATCAGGAAGCACTATTAAATGATTTTTTGCTCCACCTAAAGCCAAAACTCTTTTGAAATTTGAAGAAGCTCTAGCATACACAATTTTTGCCACCGTAGTAGATCCTACAAAAGAAACTGCATCAATTCCGGGATGATCACAAATGGCTTCAACAATTTCGCGGTCTCCATTTACAATATTCAACACTCCATCGGGCAAACCTGCCTCTTTTAATAATTCTACTATTCTAAGACAGCTCAATGGAACCGATTCTGACGGTTTCAAAATCATTGTATTTCCTAAAGCAATCGCATTCGGAATAGTCCAGTTAGGAACCATACTGGGGAAATTGAAAGGCACAATACAAGCCACTACACCAACCGCTACACGGTCTGTACGGCATTCAACTCCTTTGCTGACTTCAAGAATTTCACCGCCGACCAATTGAGGAAGGGAACATGCAAATTCAGTTAATTCAATACTTTTTTCAACTTCTGCTCTTGCTTCATCCAATGTTTTTCCATTTTCTTCCTGCACTAATTGTGATAATTCGAAGATGTGCTGCTCCAACAAAGTTTTATATCTAAAAAACACCTGAACACGCTCTTTAATTGGGGTTTTTGACCAAGTTTCAAATGCTTTTTTTGCCGCAATCACTGCTTGGTTTAAATCTTCTTTTGATGAAAGAGGAACTTTTGATAATATGCTTCCATCTATTGGAGATATTACATCCAAGTATTTATTAGTGGTATTAGGAATAAATTTCCCTTCTACATAATTTTTAACTTCGGGGTACTTCATTGTTAGTGTCGGCATCGCGGTTTTTTTTAGATTAGAAATGGTATTTCCCACAAAATTAAAATAATTTTTGAGAATAATAATTAAATTGGCATTCTATAAAAGTCTTTATTACAATTATGCATCTTTAATAATGGATTACACCCAAATTTCCCTTTTAATCTGTGAATCTGAGGCAAGCGTTTTTTTAATCAGCCGACTCTATCGACTGACACTATTTAACACTTATTTCTACAATTGATCGGCATTATTAATTATTGGCTGCTGC
>CAISYK010001237.1 GCA_903889605.1 uncultured Bacteroidota bacterium | reverse complement strand
GGTATGGGACAGAGGGCATCCTCCTGCTAAAGTAGAAATTCATCCGGCACGATTAGTTGTTACTCGAAGATCACTTCCGGAAAAGATTAAGACGGATACTTCATACAAATTCGCCACGCGTATCGACATCTTTGCAAGCGGCGACGGCGGAATGTTTGACAATAATCGACCGGGGCAGCCCAAATTTGTCAGGCCGGTTAAAATGAGTTCAAAAGATTATGTGTTCACAGTTAAACATACTCTTCCTAAACCTTCGCCTAATGCTGTTTTGAAATATATTGTAAAAGCCAATAAAGGCAATACTTTCACATCTGAAACTAAATTCATAACCAATTCCTCTGAGGGTAATGTGACCATTAATATCCCATGGAAAACAAGCGCAGCTGGTGATCTGGCTGTTTTCGCTCAAACCTGCTACCTATACTGGGATGAAGGCTCTGGGGTTCCTGAAAACTACCCTATTCATGCATATAAAATCCGTTTCAGCGAGCTGCGTTTTTACCATTTCCATGAATTGCTCAGCAGAGCAGAGATCAGGATATTTCTTGATGTTGCCGGAAACTATTATTTTCTGAACGAATTTCCAAAAACAAAAAATATTTTGGAGAAAGGGATGGGAGAAACAAGAAAGAAAAAATGGAAGATGGATCAGGAATTTGTTATTTATGTTCCTGATGACAAGCAATTTCGTATTATGGCTCATGGCTTTGAAGCGGATGGAATGGATAAGTATTTTGGGCACATCATAGATAATTATTGCCCTTGTTCTTCCGTAACAAAATCGAAACTTAACACAAATATTGTTAAGGTTGTGTTTGGCGGTTGTTTGGATGACCCTCTCGGCAACGCTGTACGCTTCCATCAACCAAAAGAGTTAAATGAAAAACTTAATGATTTTGTGGTATACTCACAGGGTGATTATTTTCATAATGAGGAATGTCTCTGCGCCAGTTTCAGTCCCAACAATATGTATTCTATACACTATTCAGTGGAGAATCTGGACGATAAAAAAAAGTAATAGGAAGCGAGACAACTGAACCTTTTCAAGAAATTTATGCCTCTGGTAAAACAATAAATATATAATTTTTCATTTCATTATTTTTATTCGTAAATTCGTATACTCTCAAAATACGAGGGTAAAATACGCCAAAAATTACACCGACAATTTTTAGTTTTTAATTCAGGAAATTCTTGGTAATTCCTCTGCCTATATTAGCGGACACGTTAATTCGTTCCGAAAGTTTTCGAAATTCATAATTCTTGAAGTATGAGACAGCTCTCCAACCGCGAAGTCCGCACGATTAAGGCATTAACCGAAGTTATTATTCCGCATGATGGTCCGTTTCCGCTTGGATATAAAGACATTGATATTATTTCATTTTTTGAAGATTTCCTTTCGCACATTCCGTCAAGGATCAGGTGGTTTATTTTTTTTAACCTATGGTTTTTTGAATATTTCGGTTGGATTTCGTTGCTGCGTTACCATTATTCAGATTTTGAAAAAACTGATTCTGAAGTCCAAAAATCTTTTTTAAAAAACTTTATATTTTTTGCAAAAACACCAGGTCTTTTCTCAAAAATGAGATTTGATTACCGCGAAAAAATTATAAAAAAAATGAAAGGGAACAACTCTTTCGTCATTCGCGGAATTTATCTTATTTCTTCTATTTGTTTACTTATCCCTTTCTACAGCGATGAGCGTGTAATGGATAAAATCGGGTATTACGGATATAAAGAAGGCGAAAATAAAATAAAGTAAAAAAATGATTATTGACTCAAATACACTTAACGACAATTTCCATGAAACTGCTGATGCAGTAATTGTGGGCAGCGGTGCCGGCGGTGCACCAATGGCATACCAACTTGCCGCTGCAGGGTTAAAAGTGATTTTGGTTGAAGATGGAAAAATTTTCGATATTTCTTCATTCAAACGCAATAGCTGGAAAGTAATGCGCGATATTTACCGCGACGCTGGTACAGTGCTTACTATTGGTACGCCTTCAATTCCTATGCCTATCGGAAATGCACTTGGCGGAACCACCATCATTAATTCAGGAACCTGTTTCCGCATGTCCGAAAAAGTTTTTGGTGACTGGAAAAAACAATTCGGTTTGACCGGGCTTGATTATACTGATCTCATTCCGCATTTTGAAACTGTTGAAAAGATGATTTCTGTGACTGATGCCAAGCCCGAAACGGTAGGTTCAAACAATATTCTTTTTGCAGAGGGTGCAAAAAAACTCGGACTTCACCCAAAGCCACTGCCGCGCAATGCGCCAGATTGTAAAGGGGCGGGTATTTGCGCTTTTGCATGTCCAAACGGAGCAAAAAAAAGTATGGAACAGTCTTTTATTCCTGCGGCCTCCGAAAAAGGTGCAAAAATAATTACTTCTACGAGGGCCGAAAAATTAATTATTAAAAACGGACAGGCAGCGGGAATCACCGGCTCATTTCTTGATGACAACAAAAAGAGAAGAGGTAAATTTCAGATAGATGCAAAGGTTGTTATTCTAAGCTGCGGAGCAATTTATTCTCCGTATTTCCTTCTGAAAAATAAAATCGCAAACAGTTCGAAGCAGGTAGGGAAAAATCTTCATATCCATCCGGCATCAAAAGTTGTCGGCGTTTTTAATGAAACAATAAATGCCTGGAGCGGAATCCCTCAAGGGTACTATGTAGATGATTATGCGGAAGAAGGAATTATGTTTGAAGGTTTTTTTCTTCCGCCCTCATTCCTGTCGTTTGCACTTCCGGCTTACGGAATGGACTTGAAAAACTTAATGGCAGATTACAGCAAAATGGCTGGTTTCGGAATTATGGTTACTGATTCTTCGCATGGAAAAGTGATTGCCGGATTAGATAAATCACCGATGATTTTTTACAGCCTTAATAAAGCTGACACCTTGAAATTTAAAAAGGGAATTGAAATTGCAGCGCGTGTATATTTTGCTGCGGGAGCGAAAAAAGTTTTATTGCCGATAAATGGCTTGGATGAAATAAATCATCCTGATGAATTGAAAATTCTGCACGAAACTGAAATTAAACCATCGCAGCTTGAGTTGAGCGCATTTCATCCTATGGGTACTTGCCGAATGGGAGACAATCCGAAAACAAGCGTGGTAAATTCTTTTCTTGAAACTCATGATATAAAAAATCTTGTTGTTGCTGATGCTTCTGTGTTTCCATCAAGTTTGGGAGTAAATCCACAGGTGACAATTATGGCATTTTCATTATGGGCCGGCGAAAATATTATCAATAAACTCCGAGAGGCTTAAAACTTTGTCAGCGTTAAATTATATTTGAAATTGTGACAGAATCAGTAAATTATACCAGGTATAAGAAAGGTCAGAAAAAAGGACATTACGAAAGTTTTTTTCAACGGGCAAATTATCCTACGGAACCAAAAGCTTTCTGGATCCGTTATACTATTTTTTCTCCTGATAATCATCCTGAAAAGGCAATCGGCGAATTATGGGCGATTTATTTTGACGGCATCAGTCACCAACATATCAAAGTAAAAAAAGAAATTCCGTTTGAAAAATGTATTTTTGAAGACAAACGTTTTTTTGTAAAAGTAGATTCTTCTGTCCTTGAAAACGGAAAACTTTCCGGCAGCATCTCTTCTGAAAACGATTCTATTGAATGGGATTTGAATTATTCTGGAAATTCAGCGCCATTGTTTCCTCTACCCGAAAATTTATACAAAGGGGATTTTCCTAAAGCAAAAATTTTGGTCGGCATGCCGCTTGCTTCGTATTCTGGAAACTTGGTGGTAAACGGGAACAATATCAATATTGAAAACTGGATAGGCAGCCAGAATCACAACTGGGGCATCAAGCACACCGACAATTATGCATGGGGACAAGTGGCTGGATTTGATAATTCTCCTGAAAGCTTTCTTGAAGTTACTACTGCTCGTTTGAAATTCGGTCCTGTTTGGACACCCTTTATGACACTTATAACTTTGCGGCACAAAGGGCGTGAATTCAGGTTGAATACAATTCTGCAGTCGTTAAAAGCAAAAGGAAAATTTGATCATTTCCACTGGAAATTTTATTCAAAAAATAGTGACGCGGAAATAGAAGGAACGATCTTCGCAGATAAGAATGATTTTGTAGTATTAAAATATTACAATCCGCCGGGAGGAATTAAAAATTGTCTGAACACAAAAATTGCATCCGCAAAAATTAAAATCCGTTATAAAAATTCATCCGGAAAGTTTACTGAAGATATTTTAGAAACCGCGAACAGAGCAGCTTTTGAAATTCTGGAAGATTAGAAAGCTTATCAAGACGATGGGTTTGCCGGCACTCTTAAAGATCACATAACTTTATTGATGGTTTATACCTAAACTCAGGTTAGAATGGAACTTAAAACCGTTTCTTATTTCAACCCCATGAAGAAATCCCAAATCATTTTTGGTGAATCAATGTCTTTGTTTAAATTTCCAATTTTTTTTATTGGGATACGAAAATTGCTGTTGGGAATCGTATGTCCGCCATTAATAATTTTCACAAAACTTATTTGTTTGCCGGTTGATGCAGAATGATAGTTTTTTTGAATTGCTGTAGCTGTTCCGCTTATTTTATTATCGGGGAATTCTATTATCGAGGTTTCAATAGTGCTGCAGCTGCTTGAGTTCAGCCAATGCTGTAAAGTAAGTTCAGTACTCATTACAGGATCAAAATTTCTACCATTTAGAATTACTGAGCCGCCGTTAAATGGAATAATTGGGTCTTTAATACCACTAAAATAAATTAGTGAAACAGGTGTTTGATGATTGATGCAGTCATTGTCTTTTTCATCAGGCAGGTTGGCGCTTATTACTGCAAAGCCCTTGAATATTTCAGGCTTTAAATTCGCCAGTTTCAAAACCATTTCTCCGCCATTGGAAAACCCAACCGCATAAATTTCATTGTTGTCTATTTCATAATTTTTTTTGAAATAAAAGATTATTTGTTCTGTGAAATCAGCATCATCTATATTCTGCTTTTTAGCGGGGAAAGGTGTGGGTTTTCTGCTGGCATTCCATTTTTCATTACAGCCCTGCGGATAAACAATAATTGCATTTTGATATTTGTCCGCCAGCAGGTCAAACTCATGTCCTGTAAAAATCTGCATCATAAATGCTTTCATGCCTATTCCATGATAAACGATTATTAATTTGGGATGAATATTTATTTTTTTTGGTAAATGATATATAAATGTCCTTTCGATGTTATGTATCTTGATAGAGCTGTTTTTATTAGGATTTACAATATTCCAACGATAAACATAGGCTATAAAACCAACTATTAAAAAAGTCAATATTGTTAAAATTATGTAAATCATCTTGAGTTAGTTTTATGCTTTTAACAACATTTTTATAGGGAATCTGAAATTGGGAATGAATGATCTATGAGTATATGGAAAATTGTTTCATAACCGACAAAGAGGCTTGCTTTCATTAAAATTATTTAATTTCAGCAATTATCCTTTTTCGTTCATTGTTTTGTGATAATTAATTTTTGGATATTAATTTTCTGATCGACATTATTAGACCAAACAAAATAAATTCCTTTTGGTTGAGTTGAAATGTCAACAGTTTGCTGTTTATTATTTCCTAGTGCTTTATATATAATTGCTCCAACTGAATTGTAAATCCTGATCTCTGTATTTTGTTCAGAATTATAGATGGTAAATATTCCACTACTGGGATTAGGATAGATATTAATTACTGCATCACACACATTGTATTCTTCTATTACAGAAGCAGCAGTAAAATATTCATAAGCACCTATATCATAATTCACGCCTTGCGGTCTAGAGGTTAGATTAAAATCGGCAGCTATACCGGTATTAGTGCCTGTGTTTTTGCAAGGGGATACTGCTGTTATAGAATAATTATTTGCAAAAGGATTTACAAATAAAGGGTCAGCAATAAATGAATGCATGTCTTGATTATTGGCTGTTTGATAATTTGAAAACTGCTGCTCTGTAAAAACAGCAAGTGATGAAGGTGTCCAAAATGCGGCAATGGTATCCATATTGTTTTGGGAGTACCAACAGTTATAATCGGAAGTAGTATGTGACCAAGTTTGCACTGCACTGTTATCAACAAAAACAACGCAGCGAGATTTGCAGAAAATATTATTTCTTATAAAAATAGAATCAGAAGGCGCTGTATTTTCACTGCAATAGATTTGAAATCCTTTCAAGTCAGGGCGTTGGCTGGCAGCCCAACCTCCACCTGCATTATTGCAGGTGTTGTTTTCAAAACGTATGTTTTTCATGTAAGAGCCGTTAATGGATGCAGGCTGTATAAAATAACAGAAAGAGGATTCTGAACAATTCCATATAAGATTATTAATGTAAAAGAGATTATACTGCTTCACAGTTCCTCCGGCGCTCACATTTCCTTGGTTTGTTACAGCATCATCATATATTTCCCAAATCTTACAGCGTTCAACTGTATTATCATGACTGTTGGCCCAAAACTGTATTCCGCCTCCATATCTAACACTTGTAGTTAATTCTGTTCCGCCAATAAATGAAAGTTCGCAATCTCTAACAAAAGTATGATGTGTGTTTCTAATTTCAATGCCATCAGCCGCACCATATTTTAAAGAAAAGTTTTGAATAACTACAAAAGAATCAACAGACATATAAATAATAAAATTACCAAGCGCGGCTTCTATATCTGAATAAAAAGCGGCAGGGTTTATTGCAGAATATATTTCTACCTTATGTGTAACGGTTTTATCCCACCAAAAATCGCCTTGAGTTAAAAGATTTGCCGAAGTCCATTTTTTCTTTCCGCAGCTTACACCATTATTAAAAACAAGATTGCCAACATCAACAATTGATGTTGCCGCGCTCTGCCAAATATTTCCGCCAAGATTAATCCAGTCGGCAGCATCGCTCACTTTTACCGAACCCAATAATTGCGGTTTTGCCCCTATGCCATAGGCGGCATAAGTAACATAACCTAAGGAGCTTCCGCTTTTAGGTTGTAGTTGTCCCCGCCATAAACCATCTCTAATAAAAAGTATGCTGTCTCCAGCAGAATAAGCATATGAGTTTACTTTTGTCAAGGTTTGCCAAGCTGCCGAAGGCGACAATCCGGTATTTAAGTCGTTGCCGTAATTATTATCAACATAGTAGTTTGCCGCAGTTGTTGGGTCTATAAAAAACACACTAACAAAAACAAAAGTCATAAATATTTTTACTCCCCTTGCGGAATTTGATGTCTTTCGGTTCATTTGAAATTTATTTTCATCATACTTTTCCAATAGAATGCAGCCCTTCGACTTCGTTCATCATAAACTCCATGGCAAGCACTATCTTGTTTTCAAGAAAGGAAAGACCAAAGAAAAAAAACATTCAATTCTTCTTTTAAGAAATTAATATTTAACAGAAAAATAAAAACTTCAATTAAAATCTAAACTCTTTTATTGTGTCTACAAAACATATTACTTTGTCTTTATCCAAATCAGGATATAGGCCATGACCCAAATTTGCAATGTGTCTATCCGGACCAAATTTCTTGAGCATTTTTATAGTTTCCTTTTTGATTACAGCATAATCAGCATAAAGCAAACAAGGATCCATATTGCCCTGCAGCGTCTTGCTGCCGCCTATCATTTCGCGTGACTCAGCAATGTCCATTGTCCAATCCAAACCTATAGAATTACAATTTAACTTCCCCATTTCTCTGCGCACAAAGTGAGCATCTTTTGCGAAAACTGTAAGCGGTACTTCATTGACAGCATCACATATCTGAGAAATATATTTTAATGAAAATTCATTATATTGTTCAGGTGATAAAGCCCCAGCCCAGCTGTCGAATAACTGCAGCATATCTGCTCCTGCAGCAACCTGTCCTTTCAAATAATTAATAGTACTATCAGTAATTTTTTGTAATAATTGATGTGCCAGCATCGGCTGTGTGTATAAAAACTTTTTGGCTTGAGAAAATGTTTTACTGCCGCTGCCTTCAATCATATAAGCAAAAATAGTCCAAGGTGCACCGGCAAAGCCAATCAGCGGAACACGATTGTTTAAACCTATTTTAGTAAGTTTGATTGCATCAATCACATAATGGAGATCATCAGGATCAGCGGTTTTAAGCTGCGCTATGTCTTCTGCAGTTTTAATTGTTTTTTCAAACCAAGGCCCCTTTGCTTCAACCATTTGGTACGGTAATCCCATAGCTTCGGGAATAACAAGAATGTCTGAAAAAATTATAGCTGCATCAACACCTAAAATATCCACAGGCTGTATAGTTACTTCACATGCAAATTCAGGGGTCTCTACCAATTCTTTAAAACCTCCCATTTTTGAACGCACCTTTCTATACTCAGGTAATATACGTCCTGCCTGACGCATCAGCCAAACGGGAGTACGTTCAACCTTTTCACCTCGCGCCGCTCTTAAAATTAAATCGTTTTTTAGTGTCATAAATAAAATTATTAATTTGAAAATTAAATTTTAACATAAGTCATTTTACATCGCAGAACAAATAAAATTTATCACTGCGGATGATAAATTCGTACAGCCGACTGCAGTACTTTTGTTTTGTTTAGAATAACAGGTTTAGTTTGCTGTTTACTGTATAATTTCATTTGATCCATAAAGTGAGGGCTTTCCTTTCTTCGTGATTCTCCATAAGGAACAACCGATTCATACGTATTCCCATTCTTTTTTGAAAATTTTGCGAACATTACAAAGGAATCTCCATT
>CAISYK010001236.1 GCA_903889605.1 uncultured Bacteroidota bacterium | reverse complement strand
CGTTCTTTGTGTGAAACACTTTTTTTAATAAAACTTAAAGACAGACACTAATTACTAATAACCAATTTTTTAGTGCTTATTATTTTATCATCAGCCATAAACGAATAGAAATAAATCCCAGAATTCATATCTGCCGTATTGATTTTTGCTGTACCGTGTTTATCATTCAAATAAATTTCCTTTACATTTTTCCCCAGCATATCATAAAAAATTATTTTATCTTTTTTTGAAAACTCATTTATATCATATTTAATTGACACTAAATAATTTGCCGGATTAGGAAATACATTAGAAATTATTCCTCCTGGTTTCAATAAATCATCAACTCCTGTAACGCATAAGTAACGCAGAGTAACACCGGTTGAATCGGAAAAATTATGGATATTATAAAATTTATAGTGCACTAACCTTGTAACACATGCAGGTCCGGAATTAAAAATAGAATGAAATCCAGATTCTGAAAAATCAGCTGTATCGCCGGGAGCAATTATTAGCGGCAGATTGGATAAGTTGGTAGCATACAAATAACACAAGCCTCCCCAGCAAAATTGAGTTTGATCGCCTGCATCGACAGTATTAACTATTCGAAGAACTTTAATAGTATCGGAAATTGCTCCCGCATTTTTTACCAATATTTCTTCTGTAATACTTGAACTAGGTGCGGTATTAATATCCACGATTGTGTTTGATATTACATTTTTATTATCATCTAATAACACGATGTTTTGACCATATCCATAAATAATGCATGATAACAAAAATAGAACAGTAGTTATTTTTTTCATTTTAATGTTTTATTGAGAATTGTTTTTACTCATTTATTCTAACAAATATAACTTTTTATAATTTCATTCAAAATTATTGAGCGGTATTTTAATTAGTATTATATAAATTTGAATTAATGCCCGACTTGTTTAAGCATTATTTCCCAAAATGGTTTAGTGGGTAATGTAACTATTTCTGAATTACAATCTTCCAGAAAAGACTTCCCTGCTCGTTTTGAAGTGTTGCAAAATACAATCCAGAAGCAGCATCATTCGGCAGGTCATATTTGTTCATTCCTGCGTTCACAAAAATTTCAGAATTATAGATTATTTCACCTATCTGGTTAACCATGCAGAGTGAATATTTTTTGCCGTTACTATTATTTGCTGATTGGATAAAAAGCGTGTTATTATTTACAAAGGCAGTTATACCATTATTTTGAATTGCTGAAACAGAATTCACATAATTAAATACTACTGCAAAAGAACCAATATTATCTGTTTCATCCAATTCAGGAATAGAATTATCTGCATCAGTCCGGTAAAATAAATAATAATTAGTTTGGGTAACATTAGGCGGATAGGTCACTGATAAAGGTACATTTAAAGTATTGCCTGAAAGGATACCACTTTCGTTTGAAGTTTGAATGTTTGCATCTCCTGTATCAAAAGAATTATCTGATGACCAATAAAATTTGGTCGCCGTTGGGCTTCCATTAAGAATTCCAAAGTTGGTTATAGAATAATTAATATTAAAACTGCTTTGCGAAACCAACGCATGTATAGTATCCATATGATTGTTGGAATGGTAATTTAAATATGGTTGGAATGTGAGTTTAAACGACCCGATATTATTATTTTCGTTTACTTCAAAAAGATTAGAATCAGCATCTGCAAAATAGAATACATAATAAATCGGAAGAAATAAAGAAGTTGGAATTGTCAGCATTGCCGAAGCGTGTAAAGTTGTGCCTGAATCTATATGATTTTCAGGAATAGTAAGCAGCAATGAATCACTGCTGTCAAAAATACTGTCTGCTGACCAGTAGAATTTGGTATTTGATATTCTCCCGTTTCCATGTCCGGCACTTGTAATTGAATAATTAAGATTTATGTTTGAAGAGGTATTATTAACACTAATAGGCGTTAACGAATCATCAGCAATATAATCATCATCATAAGCATCTATTTTAAAGTTTTTAAGTCTGAATCCCTGCGAAGTGCCGCTTCCAAAAGGAGAAGCGCTGCTTTTAAATTTAAAACGCAATACAACGTTTTTTTGCCCTCTCAGAAATGAGAGATTAAAATATACTGGTTTGAATACGTAAAAGTTGTCCCAACCCGGTTCGTTACCCATATAATTTAAACTTGGTTGATTGTACCAATTAATTGAGGCACCCATAGCTGCCGTTAATACTGTCCATGAATTACCTCCGTCTATTGAAAATGATAGATTACCCCCATCGTGTGTTGTGCTGCCAATACACATTAAGTCAAAATTTATCGAGATGCTGTCTGAACTTCTAAAATCAAAATTCGGCGTTTCAATATACCAATAAGGAGCGTAATCCTGGTAAGCATTATTATCAATTCTGTCTGTAAATAGTTCACCAGACACAATATTGGTTTGATACAAATATTCACCCGGAGCAATTATGTTTCTTACACGAAACTGATCTTTAATAAATACTCCGCTGAAATCATAAAGGTAACCATTCCAACCGCTTATGGCTGTATCTGAAAAGTTTGGAACATACGGATAAGTTTTCACGCTATCCAATGCCAAAGGCCAATAGCCGGTATTATTTGTTTCGTTTGATTCTGCATTGGTATTTAAAGGATCGATTTGATAAAGCAGATAGGAATAATTAGAGAGGATTGGAGGTCCTGCAAAAATGTTGCTTGAGAAATGCTTCATATCAGGGCGAATAGCTTTTATAGAATCTTGTCCCAAATAAAAATCAGCACCGTCAAGTATAGTATCTGATGAAACATAAAATTTAACTTGTGACGGATTGGAAATATAATTGCCCTGATTTTTTATATCCATCGAAAATTTTACATGCTGATTAAGCGAACTGATCATCAGCGCTTTTTTATAACCGACTGTAAGATCAATGTATTTATCAGCAATTTTAAAATTATCAATTACGGCTCCTTCCCGCGGTGGATTTGGAGAAGAATTAAAGTTAGCGTGATTTCCGATATTAAATCTAAACTGAATATTTTTATGCCCGGCTAAAAAAGTAAGATCAATCACATAATGAGTGTTTCTGTCAGCATCACGGCTGTTATACTGATCATAGGCTGCAAAAGATAGTTCATATTCATCAAACAATAGGTCAGTATAATTTGGAGAATAATCTATGTCATACCCTCCCATATCATCATAATCCATGGGATAGTACCACCTATTATAAGATATATTTGTTGTATCCAGAATGATCCATGAAGCTCCACCGTCAATTGAATAAGTCATATTCATTTTTGCATTTGAACAGAAGCACGACCCATCGCTATTCAATTTCATGTCAAATTCCAAAACAGGGTTAGGCATGGTTGAAAAATCGAAAACAGGAGTGTATAAATGCTGACGGCTCATCGTAGAAAGTAAAGTGTCGCCGGTAGTATGAAACGATTTAGTACCGGAAAAAGCACTGTTTAAAATAATGCCCGATGGAGCGCCCCATTTCCAATCATCGTTTCCAATAGTTGAATTATGCGACCATCCATTGATCTGAGTTTCAAAATTATTGAAATATGGTAAAGGAAAAATTTGTTCTTGTTTTAATTTAAAATAATCGATATTATTTTCTTCCCGCATTTCATTAATAACATTTCCGGCATCTAGCTTATATATTATAAAATAATTTCCAGGAGAGAGTGTTGGTTTAGTATAAGCAACTTTTTCGATGCGCGAAACAGTATCATTCAGAGGTAATTCATTCACTGATGCTATTAACTGATCTCCAGCATCAAGTATACTGTCAGCTGACCAATAGAACTCCGTAACTGAAGTACCTGCAGAAACTAAGCCGCTGTTAAAAAGTGAATAAGTTAATGTGTCGCTCAAAAAACTTTGCGGAGTAACAATATTGTTTTTATTTTCAACAGACAAATCAGGCTTTGGCTGCCCTATATATATGTCATCAATATTCACATTTTCATCAAATAAGCCGTAAGAAAGGCTTCCGTGAAATTTTATTCTGATCTTTGCGTTGTTATTACCGTTCAGATTAGAAAGACTTTCACAATGGCAATCCCATCCGCTTTTTCGAGTCATAGGAATACTTACGGGCGATGTAAAATCCGGCAAAGTATTAGTTGTTGAAAATTCTATTTCAGTTTGGCTGGACGTTGTATAAGTTGGATGTTTCATCTTATACCAAAAACACATCACATTATTTGACGCCGGACTGAGATCCAGATAAGGGCTTTCTAAATATTGAGGAGGAGGATTGGCGCCAAAAACATCATCCGGTAAATTTTTGATGAACCAGCTATTCCTCCCTGAATGAGGATTTTCAGCCTGATGAATATTGCTGTACCCTTTTACCCAATACAGCGGTGAAGCATAAGCTTTCCAAAAATCTGTGCTGTCTTCGAAGCTGTCTTTGTATTCAGGTATTGTAAACGTGGAGTCAATATGAAGTATGCAGTAATTTGTATTATCTGTTTCATCAAGTTCATTTAAATTGTCTGCAAAATCATGTTTATAAAAAATATAATAATCTCCGGCATGAAGGTTTGGAATCATAATGAATGTTTTTGACCAATTGCTGATTGTGCCGTTTATTGTTTGAGACTTACTTCCTAACAATGAGTCTCCAGGATCCAAAACATTATCTTTTGAAAAATAATAGTTTGTAGTATTTGAGAATGATGGCTGCAAAAGTCCATTGTATAAAAGAGATGCAGCAACATCAAAAGAGATGAAATTTTTAGATGCATTATATGTCTGGCCTTGAATTGCGGTAATATTTGGAATATTTTCTGTAATAGAAAAATTATCAATTTGCCAGCCGTCAGTAGGGTTTGATGTCCCGCCAAATTGAAAACGAAATCTTACTTTAGGCTGACCTTGTAAAAAGGCCAAACTATGTGATGAGAATTCAAAGCTCGAGTAATTGCTGTACGACCATGATGGCTGACCTCCAAGTCCGCTGCAGGAATTATTGTTGTACCAATTTTGTTTTTCAGCGTTTGTACCGTTAAGTAATAACCAGGTTACTCCTAAATCAGTTGAATATTCAATATTTCCTCCATGATAAGAATAGGTTTCATATTCGTGTCCAAAATTCAAAAGAAATATTTTGGACAAATCCGAAAGGTTAAAATCCGGGGTTTCTAATTCCATAATTGAATTGGCAGTTGTTGAACCACTCAAATTTGTACCCCAAACATTAGGCGCCGAGGATGCAGTATTTAAATATAATCCGCTTGGAACGCCTCTTTGCCAATCGTCTCCGCCTGATAACGCATAATGAATCCATCCAGTGCATGAAGCTGAATCAAAATTCTGATGGTAAGGCGGCGTAATTTGTGATTGGATATTGCCTGAAAAAGGAAGAACAAAAGAAAGAATTGAAATGAATTTTTTCATTGGAAATAAGGATTTTATTTATTGCAGATACAAATTTAGTGTTATTAGTAGTTAAAACAATTATAATTAATGGAGCAGCAAAGTCTGTTCAGAATTATGTAATTCTAAAATATTTGCCTGATTTTTTTAACTGAAAATCATAAAAAGGTCACTGTTTGTTTCATTGGTTTCATTCGTTAGATGAAACTATGCAATTTATTGCAAGACTTTTTGTTTCTAAAAACATTTTTCTCAGTGTATTCTCCATTCCCTTTTTGTAATAAAATATTTTCGTTACACAGAGTTTCAAAGAGAATACACAGTGAATCACAGAGTTTTTTTATTAATATAACGCAGAAATAACTTCATTCTTTCTTTGCCCCAACCTATGCATTTTCTTTCATAGCGGTTAAGTTACTTTAATTTTTGTTATTCATATTTTCGATAATATGGCGTCCTAAAATTTTCTGGCGATTATTTTTAATCTAAAATATGAACATTATTTGCCAGTATGGATACAATATGTTAAATTCGTTAATTATACGATAACGCAGTCCTCTTTATAATTTAAAATTATCCTAGAAAAAATGAAAAAAATTTTACAAATTACAACCGCATTAACCCTCACTTTTACCGCATTTCAAAGTAAAGCACAGCTTGTTAGCGGCAGTATTGCCCCAGACTTCACGTTTACTGATATTGCAGGCAACACTCAGCATTTATATGACATTTTAGATTCCGGCAAAACAGTTTATATTGATATTTCTGCCGCTTGGTGCAACCCTTGCTGGGTTTATCATAACAGCGGTGCTTTAGAAGGGTTATATAATTCTTATGGGCCCAGCGGAACCAATGAATTAAGAGTGCTTTTTATTGAAGGAGAATTAACAAATACATCTGCACAATTAACCGGAACAAATTTAGGAAATACTTATGCAGGAGGATCCCAAGGTGATTGGACAGCTGGGACTCCTTATCCAATGATTGATTTGGCTGCAGCTGTACCGGGAGCAAGTGCTTTCCTTACTGATTATCAAATCGGTTATTTTCCTACCGTTTATATGATTTGTCCTGATCGTTCAGTTACTGAAGTTGGTTCGGTTACAACATCTGTATTATATGCTGCAAAATCAGCCTGCACTGCTGCAACAGCTTCCGTTGACGGCGAAATGATAACGTCTCTCGAATTTAATACAGCCCTTGCATCCTGCGACAGCGTAACGCCTACTTTCCGTCTTGCAAATGTTGGTACAGATACATTAACGTCAGCAACGATTACTCTTAAAGTGGATAACGTTGTACAAAAAACGATTAACTGGACCGGAAGTTTGGCTACTTATGAAAATACTACGGTTACAGGTGTAAAAGTAGGTTCTTCAGTAACCGGCTCACGTACTATCGCTGCAGTTATTTCTGATCCCAATGGTGTGGTTGATCCTACATCATCTAATAATTCGGCTACTGCGTCTTTTGTTGTTTACCCAACTGTTGGAGGCAGCTATGTTGTAGAATCTTTTGAAAATGCCGGTATTCCTTCTGATTTTATTATTTCAGCCGGTGGAAATCCAACATGGGAAAATGAAACAAGTGCAGGTTTTAACTCCTCATCCAGTGTTAGATTAAATTTTTTCAACATTAGTTCCGGTCAAATTGATATGATGATTTTGCCGCCGATGACTTTTGCCGGTACAACTACCGCTGGGATATCTTTTGATGTTGCATATTGCGGTTATAATTTAACAACACCAGAGAATGACAAACTGGAAGTTCAGGTTTCTACCAACTGCGGCACCACATGGACTACTAAATACAATAAAGCCGGTGCAGCTTTAAAAACAAAAGCTTCTCAGCATGCTGAATTTACTCCAGCAAGCAGTGCTGAATGGAGACATGAAACTGTGAATTTAAATTCATATGCAGGATTATCAAATGTGTTAGTTCGATTTAAAGGTACATCCGGTTATGGAAACAATCTTTTTGTTGATAATATTAACTTGTTTGAGGATGTTGGTATTAAAGAAAATGAAATGTTAAACAGCATAAACGTATATCCAAACCCAATAACAAATAATGCGGTAGTAGATTTCAATTTAGCTGAATCAAATAAAGTATCGGTAACATTATTTAATGCCATCGGCCAAATTGTTCTTGCAGATGATCTTGGTAAAATGAGTGCAGGTATTCAAAATTACTCTTTGAATGCCGCCTCATTAAGTAATGGTTTATATTTCCTAAACATAAAAGTCGGAAATAATTCAATAACTAAGAAAGTTGCTGTAAACAAGTAGAGTTATCATAATATAGCTTTATCCCCCATTCTCTCAATATATTTGAGCGGGTGGGGGATAAAGTTAATAACCATAATAATTTTCATTCTTATTTT
>CAISYK010001235.1 GCA_903889605.1 uncultured Bacteroidota bacterium | reverse complement strand
GTTTCATATTGCAACGCTTTGGACGGCAGGGGCAAATGTAGGCTAATTTCCCAATCAGGTGAAGGGATGGAATCTCCATCTCTCACTTGAAAAAAAATTATTTTCCCTGCCAAGGGTTGCATTTATAAGTTGAATTTACGGAAGTGAGAGCGGCTTGTTGAATGCGTTTTGCATAATTAATACTATCTGTTAAAGCGGTATTTTTTTGAATGATCTCATTTTTTTGAATATTTATCTGATTGACTAATTCTTGTAATCGGGAATGTTTCATTCGCTCAAACTCGACCTCTTGCCTGGCAGATTCGATTTCGAATTGAATTTGCGCATTACTTATTTTTCTGCTGTTAGATTCATTAAACAATTCATTATGCGCAGTATTATGTTTTTTAAACCATTTATAGGCTTTTTCAAAATTTCCGCGTTTCTCTTCTATTTCCGAAAAAGCTAAATATATCTTACTTCTTTCTTCTTTTATTCCACTCTTGAATGAGGTATTTAATGCAATATGTAAATGAAAATCTATCTGATTAGAAAGCATGCCTGATTCAATTAATGCTTTTGCAATGTATAAATGAGTTGAAACAGATAATAAATCATACTTCACGGATTCAGACAAGCGGATACTTTTGTAAAACGTGTAAATTGCGTCTTCAAACTGTTTTTTTCTAAAAAAGATTATTCCAATATTATGATTAGCCCATGCAAGAAACGGAATTGTAGAATTTGGATTATTCAGACATTTTGTAAACCATTTGTTTGCTTCCTCAAAATCACCTGTATCCATAAATGACTCACCAATATGATTTTCGGATCCGGCAATACCATCTGCGTCATCAATATCAATACGCAGCTGCAAACACATCTGATTATACCTTAATCTGCTTTCATGATCACCGTGATAAGAAAAAAGAATTGCGCCGATAATATTTAAGGTGTCTGCCTCCCCTCTTTTATCATTTAAGAGTTGGAATAATTTCAGCGCATTTGTTGATTTTTCCAATGAAAGTGAATAATCTCCGAAACGCCATAAACAATATGACTGCGTCCGCAAACTTTCTGCTAAGCCTCTATCATAGGATTTTATTATAGAAATCTGTTCGGTATTATTTGCGTATTTCCAGGAAGTCCTCAAGTCAGAGCGTCTGATTTCCCATGCATTTTTATTTAGTTCGTCAATATTTTCTACTGAAATACCTGCATTAGTTATATGAGCATCTTTTATATTATCAATTTCTTCAATCATAATGATATAAATTAATCGTATTTAAATTGTTAAAACACGCTTCAATATAATTGAATTTTAACGGGCAATAATTTCCAGGTAAAGGTCTGCAATATTTAATTAAAAAAATTGACAATTGTCATATTTTTCATTAAAACTATTAAACGATATTTTGAGTTTTGATAAGCGTTTCGGCAGATATATTTTTTTTGCAAAACTTTCAATAAAACACATTGAAATACCAATTGTAAATTTACGTAATTCAATTTGAACGCAGGCTAAAAAGAAGAAGCCCCAAAATGAGTTTTTTCACAAAATTTCTTGACAAATATCATTTCAAATAAGTGAGAATGAAAATACTTTTGCTCAAAATTAAAATAGACAGCAAATGGAAACTACTAAAACAATTTATCAATTACATGAGGATCACAAAACATGGATAAACAAATTAGCATTTTATAAAGATGAAATTTTGATTATGAAAAACCGGATTCATGAAATTGCAAAAAGGAATACTTCAAAGGAAGTGCTTGCTTTTGTTGAACATTATCAGAATCAATTAATAGTTCAAAAAGAACAGATAGATATTTTAAACCATGAAATTAATACGCATGAAGATTCTATCGAGGCAAAAGCAAATAAAAAAGCAGTAGTCAGCGGACAGAAAAAGTTTTTTGACCATTCTGCCCAAAGGGAAAAAATTGAAAAATTCGAAAACAATTTTAATGACTTAAGAAAGGATTTGATCCATTTTCTTTCAAAATGGATGTAGGTTTTGCTGGATTTACCTATAATATTTAGTTAAGCTGTCTATGCATAATAGGCTGCAGTATATTTTATTACTTGGTAATTTTTTGGTAAAACAAACAATGAATTTATTTATGGTTTTTCCATAGGGAATGCAGCGTCAGGGATTGAAGAGGAAATTCTTTTGTCCTTAAAGCCTTTCGACTTCATTCAGAAAAAACTCCAAGCCGTCCATTTTTTTTAGTAATGGAAACGCCCAAATGAATTTATTATAATGTGATTATTTTTGTTGCAATTAATCTAATTCCAAACATTAAGAATAACCAGCAAGAGCTGGCTTAATCTACAGCTTGTAAAGTCGGCCCTTCATCGCCTTTGGCTCGTCCAAGGTAGGTTTGGACGCAACGAAAACCAATATAACATTTCGCAGTATCCTGGTATTCATAAGCTCTTGTACTTGTTTGAAGATAATAACCAACATCTTTCCAGGAACCTCCCCTGATAACTTTACGTTTTAAAACGTTTGCTTCATTATCCTGCGCTTCATATACATAGTCAGGATTTAAGTCATGCGAAAAATCATATGATGATTCATCGAATGCATTGCTGGTCCATTCAGCAGCATTGCCGGCCATGCAGAATAGACCAAAATTATTTGGATGATACGAATGAATTTTTACCGTATGAAATCCTCCATCATCAATATAACTGCCGCGCATCGGCTTAAAGTTCCCTAAGAAACAGCCCTGAGCATTTCTGATATATGCTCCGCCCCATGGATAAGGACTCAGAGCGCTTCCTCCGCGGGCAGCATATTCCCACTCCGACTCGGTGGGCAAACGGAAATCGTTTACATAAGTTTGACCATTCGTAATAAGATAGCTGTTAAATAATTGCGTCCTCCAAACACAAAAAGCACGCGCTTGTTTCCAGGTGACGCCAACAACAGGATAATCGTCATAGGCGGGATGCCAAAAATACATGTTAGTCATTGGCTCATTAAAAGAATATGTAAAATCATGAACCCATGCCAAGGTATCAGGATACACATTGATGATATCTTTTACAATAAATACACTCCTGTCTTTGTCATTTCTTTCGCGCACACTATATTTTCCGCTGCCATCAGAAATTTCATCTTTTACATTATATTGCCCTAATGTCTTGTTATCACCAGTGCTGGTGGATTGATAGCCATTAATAAAATCCAGCCCCGTTTTTTCATCAGGTGATTTTACCGGTTTGAAACGGTTGGATTTTACTGCAGCTAAGCGCAGATTAATCCAATAATATTCATAATTTAATTTCCTTGAATCTATTTCTCTTCGCCGATAAAAACGCTCTTCTGCGGGAAGGTACATAAATTCCAATACTTCTCTAACATCCTGCTCGTCATACCTGATTTTTTCATCCCAGTTTACTAAAGGAGGATCGACAGGCTGGTCGTAACTGTCAGTTTCTATGCCGTGTTCAGCAACGCCGCTTTCAAACAATGCACGATGGGCAATTGAGTCTTTCACCCAAAAAACAAATTGGCGGTATTCATTGTTTGAAATTTCTGTTTCATCAATATAAAAAGATTGAACGGAAACTGTTTTTGCTTTGGTTGTGTGAGCATACGGAGCATCCTCATCACTTGGGCCCATATTGCAGCTTCCCATAGGAATGTTTATCATTCCAAACGGATCTACATCATACCAAACAGGGCGTGACTGAACACCCATTAATTCTCCATTGCTTCTGTTTTTACAACCTGCGGCTGATATAACAAGCATAGAACCTAAGAAGATGAACTTTTTCATGTTTTGCCGTTTTAAATAGTAAACACTTTTTTTAGAAAATTATCACAAAAACAAATGAAATTTTTAACAAAAAATATTGTATTTTAAACTGAACAGGATGATATTTATCTCAGATTAATCAGGATAAATAAGCGGAAAGAGATGCTGGAATTGAATCCTAGAACGCCATGGCAACTGAACATATTGTACGGATCAGCGTCGGATTCAAGATTTTGGTTTAGGAATTTTTGCAGTGAATACCGGTCGAAAACCTAAATACGGTGAACCGCTTGTTGCATTAACTAATTCGGGCTCAGAGTTGATTTTCACATGATCGGCATCGCT
>CAISYK010001234.1 GCA_903889605.1 uncultured Bacteroidota bacterium | reverse complement strand
CTTGTTTTTTTTATGATTGGACCAAAACATTTTATTAAGCGGTATAATATCACGCCTTAGGGTAATTATTATCATTCACCTGCGGTAAAAGTCTCCTTAGTTTTGCATCACGCTAACTTACCATAATCTAATTCATAGCGAAGGTAATAATTCGTTTTGGTGGCTGCACAGCAGTAGATTCCGATTGTATTTGCAGGGATTGACAAATATAAATCCCAAAAGGTATAAAAATAGAATCGAAACAATGAGTACAGAAAACATTGATTTAATGACAATGGCGCGAGAGTCCCTGAAAGGCAAATGGGGTCTGGCTATAGGCACATTTGTAATCTATATCTTAATTACAAGCTGCGCTGGTTCATTGGGAGTTTCAGGCTCAATCATATCATTAATAATTTCCGGCCCATTTAGTCTTGGGGCGGCATCTTTTTCCCTTTCCATTTCCAGGGGAAATGAAGCAAAGTTAGAGCAGATTTTTCAAGGTTTTAATCGTTTTGTAACCGCTTTGAGTGCTTACCTGCTCATTGTGTTATATGTGCTTTTATGGACTCTGCTTCTTATCGTTCCTGGAATTATTGCAGCCTTGTCGTATTCCATGACGTTTTATATAATTTCAGATGCGCAGTCTATAAAAGCAGAAGACGCATTAAACAAAAGCAAAGCGATGATGGATGGGTACAAATTGAAACTGTTTTATCTATGTCTTAGGTTTTTTCTATTAGCCCTATTATGTGTCCTGACTTTTGGAATAGGCTTTTTTTGGCTGATTCCTTTTGTGAATATTACTATGGCAAAATTCTATGATGATATAAAAAGACCGTAACTCTTTCAGACTGCAAATTGCAGCTTCGCGCCCTAAAATTCAGCAAACCGAATTTTATAATTTTTCATTAAAAAAACAAAAATATAAGTCTGAAAAAAGACTCAGTAAGCAAATTCAAAATTGTTTCGCCGACATCTTAACAATAATATGCACTGCCATATTAGCCAAATGTAACCCCATGGAACAAAATAAAATACTGACAAAAGAGGAACTAAAAGAAAGGATAATTAGATTTTATTCAAGATATGGAGTTGAAGCGGAACAAATAAAAACTCTGTTGGAAATCAAGCTGAAACAAATTTGCCTGGCATACACTTTACAAAATAATTTACCATCAGAAGCACTAACTGTAACCTCAAGGAGAAAGACTTTAAAAAGTGTTATGAGAAAATTTGAACGCAAAAACTGGCCGCAATTCTATCTTCCAACTGAAATTATTAAAGATTTAATCGGAGCAAGAATTACATGCTGGTTTCTGGATGACACTGCTGGATTGTTGGAATACATAAAAAAAACAAACCTTTTTGAAATAGACGAAAAATCAATCGAAGATTACATTAACAACCCTAAACCTTCTGGATATAGAGGTTTGCATATTCTGACGATGATCACATATGACTTCGTGCAAAGAGATAATAATGATAATATATTATTAACACATCAAAAGATGATATGTGAAATACAAATAAGGACAAAACTTCAAAGTGCATGGGGCGACATTACGCATGAATTCCATCATAAAGCAAAAAACTCAGGAGTGGTTGATACAAATTATGAAGAATATTTATCCGCAATTTCTAACAGACTCTTGCGCGAGGATAAGGCACTTATGAAATTTAGAAATGTCTATCAAAAATCAGCAGACGAGAAACTTATGCAAAATAAAAGAGAAGGCTTTAAAGACTTCAGCTTGAAGTAGGAATTATACATCTTCCAATGCCTAAGTTCAATATTTTAGTTTAATGCTTTTCACTTTTGCGCGTTTCTTATTCTTAAAAAAGGAAATAGGCTGGTATTTAACTAATCTTACAGAACTCTGTCGCAAAAAAGGTTCCCGCAGCCAACGGAAACCCTTTTTTCGTATTGTATAAAAGGCCTGCAATTGCTTCGGCAAAAGAGTGCTGCGTTAGGGATTGAAGCGGAAATCCTTTTGCTTTTTGCAAAAGATTGAAGCGGAAAGCCCGCCCATTTCTTTTTTAAGAAATGGGAACGCCCAAATAATCCTACCACCCAATAAAAATCCATTCAAACCTATTTTCTCTCTGTACTAAGCAGTGAAGCCGTTTCCGCCAGCTTGATAAATTCAGACCGGTATCCTTCATCATCATGCGAGTCAGCATTTTTTGCCATAGCAATCACCTCATCATAACTGAACTTATTAATATATGCCGATTGACGAAGCAGCATGCCAAAGGCTGCCACAGATGATGCAAACCTGAAATTATCCGAAGCCTGGTTAAAAGCGATCGGCTCATCAAACACGGTACTTTCAATCAATTTACTTTCATCACTGTTAATGGGTTTATAACGGAGTTTAAGAACCATCAGTTCGTTATTTTTAAGAGTCGATTCTTTTATTTTATCAGCCTCCGGGTATTTTAATTTATCAACCTTGGGAGTATTACTTTCCTGTCCGAAAGGAACAATTTCATACAAGGCAGTAACAGTGTGTCCGGCACCCAATTCACCGGCATCTTTTTTATCATTATTAAAATCTTCTTTGTTTAAAACACGGTCCTCATAACCTATCAGCCTGTATGAACTTACATGTGCGGGATTAAATTCAATCTGGATTTTTACATCTTTGGCAATAGTGAAAAGGTTGGCGCGCATCTCAGTCACAAAAACCTTTTTGGCCTCCTGTATATTGTCGATATAAAAATAGTTCCCGTTTCCTATGTCGCTGATTTGTTCCATGCGTCCGTCTTTGTAATTGCCGGTTCCAAATCCGCATATGGTGATATATATATTATCCTTTCTTTTTCCTTCGATAAGGCTTACCAGTTCGGAGGTTGACGACACACCCACATTAAAATCCCCGTCTGTTGCAAGTATTACCCGGTTATTACCTCCTTTAATCAGGTTTTCTTCTGCCGTTTTGTAAGCCATGACAATTCCTTCACCGCCGGCAGTTGAACCTCCTGCGTTTAAATTATCAATCGCTTGTTCAATGGTTTCTGTTTCATTGCATGAAGTGGAAGGAAGCACCAATCCGGCATTACCGGCATAAGTTACTAAAGCGATACGGTCGTTTCTATTCAAAGATTTGACAAGCATCTTTAAAGAAGATTTTACAAGGGGCAATTTATTAGGTTCATCCATTGAACCCGAAACGTCAACCAGGAATACCAGATTGCTTGGCTTAATATCCTCATAATCAATTGACTTCCCTTGAATGCCGATATGCAGCAGCTTGTGCTCTTTATTCCATGGGCATTGCGACAATTCGGTTTGTACCGAAAACGGATTTTCGCCTTTAGGCTGAGGATAATCATACTTGAAATAGTTTACCATTTCTTCAATTCTCACCGCATCTTTTGGAGGCATCTGATTTTGGCTCAAGAATCGCCTTACATTGCTGTATGACGCTTTATCCACATCAATCGAAAAAGTTGATAAGGGGTTATGTAAAGCGTCTTTAAACTCATTTTCTTGAATGGCATTATACTCTTCGGTGTTAAAGTTCCGGCTTGATTCATCCAGAGGCGTTAATTCCCGCTGAACCGGCAGCTGCATAACCCTGTTATCCATCATTTCATTTTTTTCCCTGCTGGAACCGCATCCGAAATAAATTGTTACTGTAATAAGTGCAGTTAAAATCCGGGCGATTTTCAATGAAATGCTCCGGCTGATTTTTTTAGTTTTCATGATTTTTGATGTTTTTATTGGTTAAAATTATAATGCTGAACTGAAGTTTCGTACTCTGATTTTCTTGTTAAATAATATTGAATTATGGAATAATTAAAAAAAAATATTTGGGCGTTTCCCTTTCTTAAAAAAGAAAGGGCCGGGCTTGGAGTTTATCCTGAGCCTCGCCGAAGGGCTTCAATCTTTTTGTTCGTTCCTCACAAAAATGATTTTCGCTGAATTTATCCTGAGCCTGTCGAAGGAATCCCTAACGCAGACTTAGCATTGAAATGGACATTCGGAGTTATGAATGAATAACGCTTGTAAACAGCTTGTAAATCATTATACAAATGCCTGTTTATGAATTCTTTAACTCCACAATCATGAGTACCCGTTTTTTGGAGATGAAGGATCTTGTTCTTCTCAGAAGAATCTTCTTGATTTTGGGAAGATTCATCCTCCTTCCAAAAAAATGGAAGGATTCTGAATGACATAATATTTATTTTTCCATCATTATTTGACTCTGCGTCCATATTTTTTATAAATAATATATGCGGCAAACCCTAATAGAAATAGTCCCCAAAGTTTTGTCAGGAAAACAAAAATGGCTTCAATAATTTTCCAACCGAATTTCAATGATTCAAGAATTTTCTGTCCTAAACCTGGTTCGTAAGCATCTATATTTTTATAGTTGGGTGTTAATTCCTGTCTCATAGTCGGATGTTGGTAAATAATTAAGTTTACAGTGCTGAATTGTATTTGATCTGTTAATGACAGGTTTGCAATTTTCGCATTATCGGCTTGTTCCTGTTTGCTCAGTAAAAGTTCCTCAGCAGAGGCAGTTTCATTAAGTTTTTTACCCCTCTTGTCGATAGCATTTATAAGCCGCTCTTCATTTTTTACCGTACGTTTTTGCGTCAGATTATTTGAAAGGATTTGTAAAGCCATATCATCAGCTTTAATAATTCTATAATCCAAAAAGTCGATGTTGGCAGCTATTTCTTTTAAAGTCGTGTCGAGTTTAGTATTAGGAATTCTTAATGTGATCGAATTTTTAACCGTAAAAAATGTCGTTTCAAGTGACGAATCAGCACTCACTGCAGTGGTAATAATATTGTTTATGGAGCTTGCCAGGTAAGTATAGGTTACAAAACCTCCCTGCCTGTTTGTTATGTCCTCAATGTTATAGGTAGAATTAATAACACTTTTAACTTTGAATTTTAACTCGGCAGTCCTAATAAATTTCCTAGTTGTATCTTTTTTGTTCTCAACAGCAGCTGATGATGAAATGATAGTTTTTAAATTTTCATCATTTTTTGATTTTTCCTGCATGCTGCTGTTTAAATTGCCTTCTGCATTCCTGCTTTCTTCATTTGAAATATTTTCAGATTTGCTTAAATCTGATTGCGCCGGATTATTCCTAGCGCTGTTCTCCATCATTTCTTTACTTTGATTACTTGGGCCGCATCCAAAATAAATTGTTACTGTAATAAGTGCGGTTAAAATCCGGGCTGTTTTCATTGAAATGCTCCGGTGGATTTTTTTTGTTTTCATGATTTTTGATTTTTTAATTGGTTATATTTTTAATGATGAATTAACGGTACAAACATATCCTGATCCCATCCGGAAGGGAATAAAAACGCTTGTAAAGGGTTTGTAAATCATTTTACAAATGCCTTTTAATGAATTGTTTGGTGTTTTTTTGCAAAAAATCATACTTTTACTTCCTGATGTCGTCACCCGAACATTTATGGTTTGAACTTCTTAAGAAGGAAATTGCGGATACTTACCGCATTACGTATCCTTCGTGCAATATCCCTATTGAAGAATGGAAGGGGCAGGACATAAGTAATTTTCAGGAGGAACTTATCGCAAAAGTCAAGGGACGCATATCCGAAAAATGGTTTTATACCCATATCAAATCCAAGGGAGAAAAATTACCTCGTATTGATATGCTTAATATGCTGAGCCAATATTCAGGCTATCAGGATTGGAGGGATTTTACAACAAAAAAACAGGATTTTACAAACAAAAAACAGGATTTTACAAAGGAAATTGAGATTCAGGCTTCCATAATTACCCCCCAAACGGATATAATAACTCTGGAAAAGGAAGAAAAATCAAAAAACACCACTGAAAAAGAAATAATAGCAGTAACAGTACTTATCTTATCAGATATATAAGAAATAATAGCAGTAACAGTACTTATCTTATCAGATATATAAGAAATAATAACAGTAACGGTACTTATCTGATCAGATATATAAGAAATAATGAGCAATAACATATAATAAATAATAATATACTCACAAAGCTAACAGTACATATAAATGACAATGACATGAGCAATAAAAAATAAGGAAATTAATATTAGTAATACCACTACTCTATAAAGAGTTAGTGTAATGTAGTGTATTTTAACTAATTACTATTATATATAATAATTATACAACTAACTCGCCTCGTCACTTTTAACCATTTCTGCTCCTACAGATATTAGATATCTGCATGTCTCCACATGACCTGTTTGAGCAGCCAAGTGAAGAGGTGTATAACCATACTATGAGAAGTGAAATAAATAATAGTATAGTATAGTAGTAATATATATTGATAGAGAGTGAGTACATGAAGAATAAGAATGTTAAT
>CAISYK010001233.1 GCA_903889605.1 uncultured Bacteroidota bacterium | reverse complement strand
GTTGACGCAATTGAAAGAGGAGATAAAATGGCTCAACAAAATCAACAAGACATAAAAAAGATTAATGGAAAGCTCGTTAAATCCTTTACGAATTTTACACAAGGACAAGGACTATTGGCAATTAATTCGGTTTTATGCATTACTGAGGATAAGCAGGGAAATATTTGGTTCGGTACGAAAGGTGGAGGAGTGGCCAGGTTTGCCCCTTCGACTCTACTCAGGGCAGGCTCAAAAAACTTTACAAATTTTACAATGGCGGAAGGCCTTGCAAATAATATAGTTAGGAGCATCACTGAAGATAAAGCCGGAAATATTTGGTTCGGCACAAATGGCGGAGGAGTGAGCCGTTATGATCCTTCGGCTAAGCTCAGAACCGGCTCTGAATCATTTACCAATTTTACAACAGCTAATGGCCTTTCAAATAATATAGTTAGTAGCATAACAGAAGATAAAACCGGCAACATTTGGTTCGGGACAGAAGGGGGCGGAGTTTCACGCTATGACGGAAAAGCCTTTACCAATTACACAACAGACCAGGGAATTTCAAACAATACAGTATTAAGTATCACGGAAGATAAAATAGGAAATATTTGGTTCGGAACACAGAGTAAAGGAGTATGCTGTTATGACGGTAACCGTGTTGATGTAATAGAAATGGGAGACAAAATTGCTCAACTAACACAAAAAGAACTAAAAAAAATAAATGGGAAAATTGTTAAATCCTTTACGACATATTCAATAGCACAGATATACGCAAATAATGCCGCTTTCAGCATCACTGAAGACAAAATAGGAAATCTGTGGTTCGGAACTTATGGCGAAGGAGTGAGCCGTTATGACGGCAATCGGGTTGAGGCTATAGAAAGAGGAGATAAAACCGCGAAATTAACACAGCATGACCTTAAAAAAATAAATGGAAAACTTGTTAAATCCATGACAAATTACAAGACCGCCCAAGGACTTGCAGATTGTACTGTAAGGAGTATCACGGAAGATAAAATGGGCAATATTTGGTTCGGAACTGATAAAGGAGTAAGCCGGTATGATGGGAACAGGGTTGAAGCTATAGAGAGGGGAGATAAAACAGCTCAACTTACACAACAAGACCTAAAAAAAACACACGGGAAACTTGCTAAATCATTCACTAATTATACAAATGCACAAGGCTTGGCATATAATAGGGTTTGGGAAATCACGGAAGATAAAACAGGAAATATTTGGTTCGGAACTGATGGCGGAGGCGTTAGCCGTTATGACGGGAACAGGGTTGATATAATTGAAGCCTCTTTGCAAAGAGGAGAATTTATTCCTGAAAGTACATACCAGGACATAAAAAAAACAAATGGGAAACTTGTTAAATCCTTTACGAATTTTACAACTGCGCAGGGGCTGGCCAATAATGTAGTTTTGAGCATTACGGAAGATAAATCCGGAAATTTATGGTTCGGCACTAATGGCGGAGGAGTCAGCCGTTATGACGGTAAATCCTTCTTGAATATTAACGCTTCGCAAGGACTTCCGGACAATACAGTTCCCCAGATAGCAGCATTATGCCAACCCAAGCCCTTCCAAAGTGAGGTAAAAAAAACAAAAGGGGATTACTTAGTGATTGGAACAAATTTTGGATTAGGTGTGCTCACAGGCTGGATGGATAAGAACGGCAAGATATTTCCCTTTGGTGAGGATTTAGAAAAGGCTGCTAACGAAGAGTTGAAAAACTATACCCCTGTTTTTGAAATATATAATTCTGCGAATGGTTTTCCTGTAAAAGATGTTAATGCAGGGCAAAATGCAATGTTCACAGACAGCAAGGGTATAATATGGATAGCTACAGGCGCAGACAAAACTGCATTGGTGCGCTTTGATTATGCGGCATTAAATAAAAACAATAATCCGCCTAACCTTATTATTCAGGCAGTAAAAATAAATAAAGAAAATATTTGCTGGTATAACTTAGAGAATGCCGAGTTTAAAACTCAAAGTTTAAAGTTGCTGCAAAACGAAGGTACATCAATGTCTCCTAATATTACTGAAGAAGTTACAACTATTGGAAGAGAGCTAAGCGATGTGGAACGTGAAACAATGCGGCATAAGTTTGGCGATATAAAATTCGACAGCATCAGAAAGTTTTATCCTATACCCGAAAACCTTATACTACCTTATGGACACAATAATGTAACATTTGACTTTGCTGCAATTGAACCTGCCAAGCCATATCTTATTCGTTACCAATACATATTAGAGGGATACGATAATGATTGGAGCCCAATTACAAATAAAAGCTCTGCAGTATTCGGCAATATTTATGAGGGCTCGTATACATTTAAATTAAAAGCACAGAGCCCTTTTGGAATCTGGAGTGAACCGATAACATATACATTTAAAGTTATGCCGCCTTGGTACAGAACCTGGTGGATGTACACTGTGTACGGCATCTTAGCTATTGCCTCGGTTGCAGGTATAGTATGGTGGAACGGAAGGCGGTTAATAGAAAGAGCAATTGAACTTACAGGAGAAGTGAGGAAAGCCACTTCAACTATTTATGAGCAGAAAAAAGTTGTGGAGGAGCAGAAAAAAATTGTAGAAGAAAAACATAAAGAAATAACTGATAGTATAAATTACGCAGAACGAATACAGCGCAGCTTTTTGGCCTCAAGAGAATTATTGAATGAAAATTTAAATGAACACTTTGTTTTCTTTCAACCAAAAGATGTAGTCAGCGGCGATTTTTATTGGGCAAGTAAATTAAGCAGCGGCATCTTTGTATTGGCAACTGCAGACAGCACAGGGCACGGTGTTCCGGGTGCAATTATGAGTATATTAAATATTTCTTCATTAGAAAATGCTGTTGAACATGGCTTCAGCAATCCTTCAGAAATATTAGGCCAATCACGCAAAACAATTATTGAACGTTTAAAAAAAGACGGCAGTGCTGAAGGGGGTAAAGACGGCATGGATGCAAGTTTAATCTGCTTTGATTTTGCGCATCAAAAATTTACTTACTCTGCCGCTAATAATCCGGTATGGGTAGTCCGAGAAAACAACCTAATTGAGCTGAAACCAGATAAAATGCCCGTTGGCAAAAGCGATAACGACCAAATACCGTTTACCCAAACCGAATTTCAAATACACAAAGGTGATGCTGTTTACACATTAACTGATGGTTTTCCCGACCAATTTGGCGGCCCTAAAGGCAAAAAATTTATGTCTAAACAATTAAAGGAGTTTATATTATCGATGTCTAAACTGCCAATGCAGGAACAAAAACAAAAATTAGGAGATGAATTTGCTAAATGGAAAGGGAATATTGAGCAGGTGGATGATGTCTGTATAATTGGGATACGGGTATAAATCATTCACATATGATGCGGAGAAACATCTACTAGAAACGCTGTACTACCTAATAAACCAAGAGACTAATCAATATCAGGAATTTACTATAACCCTTCAACAATTTTTTCTTTTTCCCCTACCCTGTATACAATAAAGGTATGAGTGCCGTCAGCAGAATATTGGACATTAATAAAACCTCTTTTTGTATCATCCTGAAAGACGGAATCAAAAGTTTTCTTTTTATTAAAAGGGGCTAATTTACTTCCTGCCCCGCTTACAATATAACGATTAGCGCCTTGTTTAAAACACTGCAGATTATGATCGTGCCCTGCGGCATAAATTATATTATCATATTTATCGAATGATTGCATCATCCTTTTCCGCATTTTTTTATAACGAGGCTGGGATATATCCTGTGATAATAAACGATTCATTCCCACTAATCCAAAAAGTTGAAGTGGTGTTTTATTATTCAAAAATCTAAGAGGCTGTCTGCTTAAAGAATGCTGGCCATTAGTAAACATAGGATGATGCGCTGTAATAAGCACCTGCTCATTATTTTGTTTAGCCAAATTTAACAAGCTGTCTAAACGCGTATAAAATAATTCTTCTGTATGCTTTTTTGATTGAATTTTATTTTTTTTATATAAATGTAAAAACCATTGCGTATCAATTATAATAAGGCGAAGCTTATTATTAAGCATAACTGTTTCCGGCCCAGGCAAACCATTTTCAGGCAAAAAAGCTGCTGTGTTTTTATTTGAGGCTGTTGTTTTCTCCTTTAAATACGCATCGACAAAAATCTGCTGTTTTTTCAATCTTTTCAATCCTTTCGGACCTTGCAGCTGCCAATCATGATTTCCGGGGATGAAATACACACTTCCTTTATAGTTATTTAAAATATGCAGCTGAGATTCCAGACATAAGGCCGATTTTTTATCTTTTGAATTTAATCCTTTAGGGTAAATATTGTCACCCAAAAAAACAACAGTACTATTGGGATGCGACAGCAATTCTTCTTTGAGCATCAGTAGTGCCTTTCCAGGAATAGTATCTTCACCAGCATCTCCAATCAAATAAACTGAATATGGCTGAATTTCCTGTGCAGAAATTGCAATTGGAAATAAAACAAAAAGTAATTTCAATAAAAATTTCAGCATAATTTGTAAATTATTAAACTTAAATACCCTGACAGGGTTTCAAACCCTGTTAGGGTTATATTTAGGGTTTGCGTTTGCATTTGGTTCTGCACTTAGGTTTAGATTTATATTCACTTTTGAGAGTGAGATAATTATTATGTTTACCCCTATCAGGGTTTGAAACCCTGTCAGGGGCGGAAATTATTCTTTTATAAATTTAAACGCTTCAGAAAGGTTATCAATAATATCTGAAGCAATCATACTTTCTTCTGATTTTTTATGCGCTGCAAAATCACCAGCCAAACCATGCAGATAAACGCCCAATATACAAGCCTGCAATGATGTATAGCCCTGTGCCGTTAAAGAAGTAATTATTCCCGTTAGAACATCCCCGCTCCCGCCAGTTGCCATACCGGGATTACCGGTTGAATTAAAATACACATCACCATTAGGAGAGGATACAGAAGTGTGGGCGCCTTTCAAAACAACATAAACACCATACTTTATAGAGAAACTGCGCTGCATTTTCAGCCGTTCAGAACTATTTTCTGATTTCCCAGCCAAACGTTCAAATTCTTTTGGATGAGGCGTAAAAACACTATTGGCTGGTACAAAAGAAAGCCATGTTTTGTTTTCAGAAATAATATTAATCGCATCTGCGTCAAATACAATCGGCACTGCAGCATTCTGTATCAATAATTTAACAGCATTCTGCGTTTGTTTTTCAGTACCAATCCCCGGCCCCACACCTAACGCATTATATTTTTCAACACGAATATTATCAGTTATATAATTAGTTTCACTATCTGCATCAGCCATAGCTTCAGGCAGAGAAGTCTGAAGTATTTCATATCCGCATTTAGGAATGTGTACTGTTAACAAGCCAACTCCAGCTCTTAAACAAGCTTTCGAGGCAAGCACAGCGGCTCCCATTTTACCATAAGTGCCGGCAACTAATAATGCATGTCCAAAATTACCTTTATGTGCAGTTTTACTTCTTGTTTTCAAAAAAACACGGACATCATTTTTAGTTATAAAATAATTTTTTGTTTGAGTATGATTAATATAATCTTGATGCAAACCAATATCTAAAACACTAAATTCACCAATATATTCGGCTGTTTCAG
>CAISYK010001232.1 GCA_903889605.1 uncultured Bacteroidota bacterium | reverse complement strand
TGTTCTTTTAATAATTCATTATTTAATGCGAAATTGGCCTGCATCTCACCATCCACAATCATTCCCGGGTAATTCTTTTGAAGTATCTCGGTAGCTTCACGCATTTTGTTTGGCACTTCGCCGTCATTTGATCCAAAGTTTGTATATGATAATAATGCAATGCGGGGCACAATATTAAACTCTTTCACACTATTGGCTGTAAGCACAGTGATATCAACCAAATCCTGAACTGTAGGGTCTACATTCATGGTTGTGTCTGCAAAGAAGTATGGCCCTCGTTTGGTATTAAGAATATACATTCCAGCTACGCGTGTAATCCCTTCCTGAACGCCGATAATTTGTAATGCCGTCCTAATGGGATCGCCGTATTTACGTGTAAGCCCTGAAATCATTGCATCTGCAGCACCTATTTCCACCATCATAGCACCGAAATGATTCCGCTCACGCATAATTTTACGGGCTTCATATAAAGTAAAACCGCGGCGCTTGCGTTTATTAAAGAATATATCTCCAAATAGTATCCTGCTTTCTTCTTCCGAAGGGCTTCTAGGGTCAATGATTTGAACATCAGCTAAACCCAAATTATGCTCCTTAATTAATTTTCTTATTTTTACCGCATCACCTAATAATATTGGTTTTGCGATACCTTCATCTGCTACCTGCTGCGCTGCTTTTAAAATTTTATAATGGTCAGCTTCGGCAAAGACTACACGTTTTGGGTTTTGTTTAGCTTTGTTTGTAAGGCCTCTGATAAGCTTATTATCAAGGCCCAAACGATTGATCAGCTCTTGACTGTATGCATCCCAATCAGTTATTTTATGCTGAGCAACCCCAGACAAGATTGCCGCTTTTGCCACAGCAGGCGCAACTGTGTATATTAGTCGGGAATCAAGCGGCTTTGGAATTATATATTCATTACCAAAAGATATATTTTTTGAAGCGTACGCTAAATTTACTGAATCGGGGACAGGCTCTTTTGCAAGCTGGGCAATTGCATATACAGCAGCAAGTTTCATTTCTTCATTAATTTGTGTAGCACGTACATCCAAAGCTCCGCGGAAAATAAACGGGAAGCCTAGTACGTTATTCACCTGATTAGGATGATCGCTTCTGCCGGTAGCCATGATAATGTCAGGACGGGCGGCTATTGCATCAGCATAAGGGATTTCAGGATTTGGATTCGCCAAAGCAAAAACAATAGGGCGCTTTGCCATTGACTGTACCATTTGCTGATCAACAATATTCCCTTTGGAAAGGCCAACAAAGACATCGGCATTTACCATCGCCTCAGCAAGTGTTTTTGCTTTGGTTGTAGAGGAAGCAAAAAGTTTTTTTTGTTCATCTAAATCTGTACGGCCGGCACTCAAAACGCCCTTGCTGTCCAGCATTATAATATTTTCTCTTTTTGCTCCAACAGCAATATATAGTTTAGCACACGATATTGCAGCGGCACCTGCACCATTCACAACTATTTTTACATTTTCTATTTTTTTTCTGGCTATTTCACATGCATTTAACAAAGCCGCGGATGAAATAATGGCAGTGCCGTGCTGGTCATCATGCATCAAAGGAATATTTAATTCTTCTTTTAATCTGCGTTCAATTTCAAAACATTCAGGTGATTTAATATCTTCCAGATTTATACCTCCAAAAGTCGGTGCGATTGCTTTAACAGTATTTACGAACAAATCGATATCTGTCGCATCCACTTCAATATCAAATACGTCAATATCAGCGAATATTTTAAACAACAACCCTTTACCTTCCATAACAGGTTTTGACGCTAATGGACCAATATTACCAAGCCCAAGAACAGCTGTTCCATTTGATATTACGGCTACCAAATTACCTTTTGCGGTGTATTTATAAACATCTTCAGGATTCTTTTCAATTTCTAAACAAGGCTCTGCTACACCAGGAGAATATGCGAGTGCTAAATCGCGCTGTGAACTGTGCGGTTTGGTTGGTATTACTTCTATCTTCCCAGGCTTTCCTTGGGAGTGATAATCTAATGCTTCCTGCTTTCTTAATTTTGACATCTTGCTGAAATTTTGTGAATTGCGAAGGTAGTAATTTATATGAAATATGAAACAACTAAGAATCTGAAAAATTTGAATTAAATTAGTTATTTTTATGCTGCAGAAGACGGGGCAAAAATTTGCTTTTTATTGAATTATTTTTTATTTCAGCATGCTATGAAACCAAAATTAGTTGTATTCACCGGAGCCGGAATTAGTGCGGAAAGCGGAATAAAAACTTTTCGCGACAGTGATGGTTTATGGGAAGAGTTTAATATTAACGATGTAGCTACTCCGCAGGCCTGGAATAAAAACAAGGCATTAGTTTTGGATTTTTATAACAAAAGGCGAAAACAAGTGTTGGAAGCAAAGCCAAACAATGCCCATCAGGCATTGGTTACTTTGGAAAAAAAATATGATGTGCATATTATCACTCAAAACATTGATGATTTACATGAGCGGGCTGGATCAAAAAAGGTTCTTCATTTACATGGTGAAATCATTAAAAGCCGCAGTACAACTGATTCGTCTCTTATTTACCCGATTAAAGGCATGGAATTAAATATTGGCGACAGATGCACACGAGGTTCCCAGCTTCGCCCGCACATTGTATGGTTTGGCGAACAGGTTCCGGAAATGGAAAATGCTTATTTGATTGCTGAAAAGGCCGATATTTTCATGGTTGTCGGCACATCATTGGCGGTATATCCGGCAGCCGGTTTGATTGATTATACTCCACGCGGTATTCCGAAATATTTAATTGACCCCGGAGATGTTAAAGTTAATGGGATAACCAATCTAACGATTATCAAAGAAAAAGCAGGTATTGGTTTATCAATGCTTGCTGAAAAGTTATTAGCCTCTACTACTTAATCCCCTTGCCTAAATGAGAGCGGGCAATTGGTTAGTAATTCAAACAGCATCTACCTTTGGGGAGACTCTTGAGCGACTTAGCTGCGGGAAGGTTAGTATGGGTTTTTAAACCAATCACTATACATAATATAATTATCTGCAATACGATTTATTTCACCTTTGATCAGCTCCTGGTTAATATCTTTCACTTTTTTTGCAGGTACACCGGCATAAATAACTCCTGACTCAACTTTAGTATTTTCAAGAACTACTGCCCCGGCAGCAATAATAGTATTGCTTCCTATTTCGCAATTATCCATTATAATCGCCCCCATCCCTATCAATACATTATCGTGTATGGTACATCCATGAACTAATGCATTGTGTCCTATGGAAACATTATCTCCTATAGACACTTTTGTTTTTTCGTAAGTACAATGTATCACAGCTCCATCCTGCACATTTACTTTACGTCCCATACGGATGGAATTTACGTCTCCCCTCACTACTGCATTAAACCAAATGCTGCACTGGTCACCCATAATTACATCACCGACAATAGTTGAATTTTCAGCTAAATAACAATCTTCCCCAAATTTCGGATGAATCCCTTTAACTGGTATTATTAATGCCATAATTTAGTTAATCTATTATAAAGTTTAAAGTAGAAGACCTTTATTTTTCAAGCTGCAGTTTTGTTTCCAGCATCAGAACTCTGAACTTAAAACTTTGACACTTGAATCTATTCATGGCCGGCATTTTCCTTTTTACAGCACTCGCTCAGTTTCTTATATGCTTTTGGATTTCTGGGAACGTCATCTGCATCATAGCCTGCATTTGATATGGCAATGCGGATTTTTTCAGGTGTTGTTTTCTTTGGGTTGTAAGTGACGGTTACAATTTTTGATTTAACATCAAGGTTAGATTTTTTTACACCTTTTTCATAGGACAAAGCATCTTCAATTGTTGTTTTACACATTCCGCAAACAGAGGACGTTTTCACTTTTAATTCTGCCGTAGACGCATCCTGCGCTTTGGCAGATGCTGAAAAAAGTAAAACAACTGCAGCAACTCCGAATAATAATTTATTTTTAAATGTTTTCATTTT
>CAISYK010001231.1 GCA_903889605.1 uncultured Bacteroidota bacterium | reverse complement strand
TCTTTAACAAATAAAAGTTCTAATTAATTTTAGAATTCTTATTTATTTTATAAAATTTTCATTAAAAAGATTTTTAATTTAATTAAATACAATTTGATATGAGCGAAGATACAAACGAATTTCAAAGCGATGATGCTTTAATGGAAAACTCAGAATTTGAAGTGTCTGAGGAGATTGAAGTAACAATTGAGATGCAGAGAACTCACACACCAATTGAAAGCAGTGAGTTTGAAGCAAAACTTACTGAGTTTTTCACAAAACACAAACCAACAAAACTTAGATTTGTATCGCGGATTGCATTTGAATTCAAAGGACAAGAGAGTTTTGTGATGGAGCATCTGCATAACAAATATGTACTTGGGATTGCGGCAGAAAAACCTGTTAAGCATACAGCTCCCAAATCCACAGATCATGGTCATGGTGAAAAACCAAAAAATATTGAAGCTTCAGATTCAGTAAAACCAAAATCGAGCAAGAAGCTCGTAATTATTGTTATTGTGGTGGTTGTTCTTGGCGGATTAGGCGTTACTGGTTTTCTGATGAAAGATAAATTAATGGCAATGGGAGGTCACAAAACTGAGAAAGCAGTTGAAAATGCTAAAACAGAAGTAGAAAGTAAAGCCATTGATGCGCCTGCAAAATCAGAAGTTATTCCTGCTGCAGCGGCCAATGACAGCACAAAAACTGCTGTAAGTGATACTGCCAAAACAAAATAAAATAGTTTACCTCGTTATCTTAAAAAACGTCTGCCATGTGCAGGCGTTTTTTATTTTTTCAAAAAAACTTATTTATAAATTTTTAAAATATTCCTAATTTATTAAGTTCAAACTTTCACAATTTTTAAGAGTAAAATTAAAAAAATACCCGCCCCTTTCTTGGTAATATTTGTGATAGGAGCCTTTTAATAACTGCATATTCGAATAATGAAAAAGCTTTTAACTGCAGTATTATTCTAAATATAATATCATTACAATACTTATGCAAAATTGACCTTTAAAAAAACGCATGGCTATATTAAAAATCGCAGATTATACTCAGTTAATTAAAACCGAAGCCCTGCGTTTGGGATTTGATTACTGCGGTATTTCAAAAGCAGATTTTTTAGAAGAAGAAGCTCCGCGCCTGGAGATGTGGCTCAGCAAAAATATGCATGGACAAATGAGTTACATGCAAAATCATTTTGATAAACGCTTAGACCCGCGGTTACTTGTTCCAGGAGCCAAATCAGTGATCTCATTGCTGCTTAATTATTATCCATCTGAAAAACAAAAAGACCTTACAGCTCCTAAAATAAGTAAATATGCTTTTGGCGATGATTATCATTTTTTGATAAAAGAAAAATTAAATCAACTTTTAGAATACATCAAGAATAATATTGGTGAAGTTGATGGACGTGCATTTGCAGACTCTGCACCAATTTTGGATAAAGCTTGGGCAAAAAAAAGCGGTATGGGTTGGATTGGGAAAAACAGTAATCTTATAAATAAAAACTCCGGTTCATTTTATTTTATTGCTGAATTAATTGTTGACCTGGAATTAGAATACGATAATGCTGTAAAAGACTATTGCGGAGCATGCACAAGATGTATTGACGCCTGCCCTACAAATGCTATCATTGCACCTTATTCTGTTAATGGAAGTAAATGTATTTCATATTTTACTATCGAACTAAAAGAAAATATTCCTTCCCAAGTAAAAGGTCAGTTTGATAATTGGATGTTTGGCTGTGATATTTGCCAGGATGTTTGTCCCTGGAACAGATTCTCTAAACCCAATAAAGAAAAACGCTTTCAGCCTAAAGATGAATTATTAGGAATGAAAAAAGAAGAGTGGCAGGAATTAACAGAAGAAACTTTTAAGCGTATATTTAAAAACTCGGCAGTTAAACGCACTAAATTCATTGGGTTAAAAAGGAATATAGAATTTATAAAATAAAATTTATTATCAGAAATTGCTGAATTATATTCGCATTCAATAAATTAAGTTTGGTTAATTGTAATATATTATATTAAAGAAAATTACAGATTGAATTCTACCTAAGTTTATGAATTAGTGACATTCTTATAAACTTCTTTGATCACATCTTTATATTTATCTCCAAAGGTGGCAGCGCACCAAATCATTAACAGAACTTTTTCATCCGGTTTAAGCCATTTAACAGCTTTAATTAACTCTTTGCGGAAAAGCGTTTTATCAAAACTTACTTTCTCCAAAATGTTTTTACTTAATTCATACATGGCCTCTGAAGTATTAAAGGTTAATATTTTCTAGTAAATAAGGATTGTAAACTGCAACGTTAATTTAAAACACAAAGTTACTTTTTTGACAATAATCACCTTCACAACAAATGTTAAATACAAAAACCACACAAAACGCGTTTAATAACCTGTTTGTCAAGCCTATACAAATTTAAATGTTATTTTTCATAAGAAAATACACTAAACCCTAAATTGACAACTACCACACAATCAACATGTTGTGCAATTACTAACATTTTGCCAATGTTATTAACATTACTAACT
>CAISYK010001230.1 GCA_903889605.1 uncultured Bacteroidota bacterium | reverse complement strand
TAAAAGTATTTTGGGGCTGCAGTGTAAATGCCTGTCAGGCATTTACCACCTTTGCGAATGTTTATTTTCCTAATTATGTTCCCAATTTGATTATTACACCCAACAATGGAAACATAAATGCTCCTATGAATTCTTGTATTGGTACAGGAAATGCAAGCCCCCAACAGCTGAGGATTATAAACACTGGTTTAGGAAAAGCAGAAAATGTGTCTTTAGATATTTTCCAATCAACAGGCGGGGGATATAATGGTTCAGTTGGTTCAAATATAGATCTGCTCAGCTTAACAAAACAAGTTGGTATTGCTGCAGCTCCAGTCCTGATTACACCAACCAGTACTCAAAATACAAATCAGCTAAACTGTATGCCAGCCGGCGTAAAGGGAAAAGTGTTAATTACAATTCCTGAAATTAATGCAGGAGATACAGTGTATGTGAAATGGAATAGTTACAGCTGCTGCTGGAATAACTGTGCACCCGCTTCAGGCCAAAGCTATATCAACGGATGGAGGTACAAAGGCAGTTATCAGAGTATTTGTCAAAGCAACTATGTTATTTATGAAAATTGGGGAAGAGTGTATTCACAGATTTATGGAGCCTTAGTTCCGGACGGTTCGCCTTCAACTTTAAGCAACGGGCAAACCGGAACATTTAACTTTTTGTTCTCAAACTATGGAAATTCATACCCAGCAGGGCCTGGAGCTCATTGGAAATTTGAATTTACATTGCCTACTCTTTCATGTTTAAGTAATTTAAATATTAAGATTTTAAGTCATGACGGGATAAGTCTTTGGAATCCGTCTTCAGTAACAACCTCTGGGAATTTAGTGACGGCTGTTTTCAATGGCTCTCCGCCTTTTACTCTTAACCAGGCAGAACTCAAACTAAGCCTTTCCGTAATTTGCGGAGGGAATTGTGTTGGAAATGAAAACATATTCGATGTAAGCGTCAAATCATATTATATCCCTAATAACACGTGTGGTTGTGAAGTTGGGGTTTCTTGTCAAAGCGAATCTTTTAACATTAATTGTCCTGATCCTTGTCCTGCCGGTATACTAATAAATAATTTTGAAATGAGCCGGACAAGCTTTGGTTTACCCGACAATCTCAATAGTAATGGTTCAATTAATACTTCAGGAGGCGACGGATTACCTGACGCAACCGGCAGTTTAAATTTTTCAAAAATAAAAGCAAACAGGGCAATGTTTGGTGATACAATAACAACTTTGTTCACCGGAATTGTTAATCTCAACGGTTCACATCCATCCCTGCAGTATTGTTATGCGGCTTCTTCCATGACCAATGGTAATCTGTTAACTCCTATTGATGAGGAATTAAAAATATTCAGGGGAGGAGCGCTCACATATACTTGTACAAGTTTTACTGCTGGAATAAATACCATAGGAACAACAGTAAATTTTGAGTACGATCTTAGTGTTCCAACTTTGATTGCAGCAGGTTGTCTGCCGGCGGGATATACTAATCAAGACGGCGATTCACTTATATTTAAATCGCGCTATAAAGTTACTGTCAATATTGGTGATACCCCTCCTGTAAACTGCTATTCTACTAATAAATTTTATTCAAGCGATATAGCTAACCCAACATCAGCGTCTGATATATATCAATGCGGGCATTATAACGGCAACTGCACAATAATCGGATACTTTTTTCGTAACTGGGGTCCCGATAGTTATAATACCAAATCCTGTGATAACAGAGTTATCAGGCAGGATTATTACCTGGGAATTGGTACCTGGGCTTATAACAGTGCCGGAGCAAATTTATTCCCATACGAATACCGTAACTGGGCTCATGTTAATAATTTAACCGCAGTAATACCTCCTGGATATACTTTTGTTTCCGCACGCTTTAACCAGATTAGAACTGCTGGTACCCTTCTTACAAATACATCGCCTTGGGTATCTTTAACACCAGTAAATAATAATTCTGATACGCTGAGTTTTAACACAGAATCGTCATTCCCAGGATTAATCCCATTAGGTGATGATGATTTTTATGGAACATTGGAAGTAACCATTGAACCTACATGCAACGTAACCACAGGAGTATATCAGAATATAAAAAATGAAATTACTTTTACTCCCACAGCTTTTTTAACTGGTCCTGGAAGCGATCCAACATTTTTATCAGTAGTAGACGATAATATAATTTATGATGCTCCGGTTTTATTTGTACAGTCTCCTTTACCATCTATTCTTGCTTTAACTAATACGGCAAGCTGGGATATTATTATTTCCAACACATCTAACATTTCCGATGCATTAAACACATGGATAAGCGGTCCTGCAATTTCAGGAGTAACAATTGTTCAGGTTGTAGATTTAGGTACAGGTAATACCATATCCCCGATAAATACGGGGATTTACCCAATTGATACGGTAAAAGCCATGGCAACAAGGAGTTTTAGGATAACAGCTACTTATACTTCCTGCGGTCAGGACAGCATAATTGTATATTCAGGATGGAACTGTACTGCTGGTTATCCTGCAAGTGAATCGTCTTACCCATGCACTCCGAAAAGGATTGCATTAACGTTAACTCCTCTGATGCCTGCACTTGTTTTGAACACTGCTGGTCCGCAGGGCAGCATATTGTTATGCGATACAGCAAACTATAAAATTGAAGGAATAAATGCTCAGCTTGGAACAGCTTTCAATATTCTTCTTACGTCAACATTGCCTGCTGGTTCAACTCTGGTGTCTGGTTCCTGCCAATTCAGCTATCCGGATACAAACTTATTCAGCAATATTTCTGATCCAATTCTAATAAGCGGAAATACATGGAGATGGAATATTTCAGCAATAGATAGTCTGATTGGAATCAACGGACTAAATGGTATTCTTGATTCCGGTTTAAATACGTTTAATGTAAAGTTTAAAATTACAACCGACTGCGGCTATACATCCGGAAGCAGCATAAGTTCGATTATTACAGGAGATGCCTCATGCGGGCTGGCCACAGGGGCGCAGCCATTCATATCTCCACCATTAGATATTATTGGGGCAGATGACCCTTATTCCACAGTTGTTAAATTGAGCACCACATATGTATCGCCATGTGCAGGGAATTCAAATATTAGAGTGGTGGTTATAAATCACGGCCCCACGGCATTTGGCAGCTCTGACTCTGTCGCTGTTCAGTTACCTTATGGAGTTCCGTTCGTTTCAGGATCTTTTATCGGTATTAATAATGCTCCTGTAAATGGAATTCCAAGGCAGTTTACTCTTAATGGAATAATAAATCTAGTATGGAAACTTCCTGTTGGTGTTTTATCTGGTGACAGCACAGTATTTACTTTTGAGTATTTTGGTAATCCTCCGGTTCTTTCATGCGGCATTATTTTCTTTGGAGCGCAGACAAGCAGTACAAGTGTTATAACCTGTATATCTACTGGAAATAATTGTATAACAAAAATAATTACAGGTGATACCTCACTTGCCGTATTTACATATAAGGCATATTTGTCACTAAGTAACGGAGCAATTACGTCATTGCCAAATCCGCCAGGCGGAGAAACTGTGACTGTGAGCTACGATATTACTAATACCGGCCAGGCGATTTTGACCGATGCAGATTCAATAGTTCAGTTTTTTTACGATGCAGACGGTAACGGAATTTACAGTACCGGCGACCCATTTTTATCTGAGGATACTCTAATAATACCAAAGGACAGCACAATGCGGTATTCAACCACTTTTAATGTGCCGGCAGGTCAAGTTTGTTCTATTATCGCTTTTATTGATCCGGCTGTTAACTCATGCGTATGCGACGCTTCTCAGCTGCTTATCCAATCAACTGCTTTAATCAGTTTGGGTGTTGACACTACGCTGTGTTCCGGTCAGACTATAACGCTCAGCTCACTGCCTGTAACCGGATATACATACAGCTGGGCACCAATAACCGGCTTAAGTGACCACAATATATCAAACACATTACTGACGACCTCAAATGTAACAAGTTCACCTATTTCAACCATTTATACTCTTACAACAAACAGGATGGGCTGTACCGCATATGATACAATAAAAATTACAGTAAGTCCGTCGCCAACAGCATTGATAGCAGGTTCGATTGAATTGTGTGCAGGATCGCCGGCTCCCAAAATTACCTTCACAGGAGGAATGGGGACAGCTCCTTATACCTTTAAATATAAAATCAACGGCGGCGCAGATCAAACAGTTATCACGGCCGGGGTTGACACTGTGAGTATATACGCACCTACAACAGCTGCAGGAAAATTTGTATATACTTTGATAAGTATTCAGGATTCAAGTCCAACGGCTTGCTTTGCAGCAAAAAATGACAGCGCGGTAATAAAAGTTAATCCGTTACCTACAGCTTCTATCAGCGGAACAGCGGCAATATGCAGGGGCGGAACACCTCCTAATATAACCTTCACAGGAGCACTTGGTACAGCACCATATACTTTCACTTATACTATCAATAGCGGAGTTAATCAAACCGTGACTACAGTAATCGGCAGCAGCATTAATGTTCCGGCTCCTACTTCAGCTGCAGGTGTATTTATTTATGACCTTGTAAGCGTAAAAGATGCAAGCTTAACTACCTGCGCTGATTCGGTCAGCGGAAGCGCTGCAATAACTGTTAATCCTTTGCCGACAGCAACAATAAGCGGAACATCAGCGGTATGTTTAAATGACTTTACCAGTATTATTTTTACAGGATCATCCGGAACTGCGCCGTATACCTTCACTTATAGGATAAATGGAGGTGTGAATCAAACAGTAAGTACTTCAGGAACTGACACAATTGCTGCGGTAACTGTTCCAACATCAACACCAACTACAACGGTATATACTTTGGTCAGCGTTATGGATGCGAGTTCAACAATCTGTTCTCAGCTGCAAAACGGCACTGCCGCGGTGACTGTAGACCCATTACCTACCGCAACTATTGAAGGTACGGATACAGTTTGTCAGGGCTCTGCACCGCCAAATTTAACTTTTGTCGGATACGGCGGTGTGGCTCCTTATACTTTTATTTATAAAATAAATGGTGTAACCCAGCCTGCTTTAGTTACAATAGTTGGGGACAGCATCGCTATAGCAGCTCCTACAACTTCACCTGGAACATTTATATATTCTTTGGTAAGCGTGCAGGATGCAAACTTAGCAGCCTGCACTCACCCGCAAGCAGGGCATGATACAATAACTGTTAATCCAAAACCGGCTGCAGCCTTCACTTCAACAAAAGTGTGTAACGGAAGTGCAACACAATTTAATGACAGTTCTAAAACAGCCTCGGGAACGATAAGTTCATGGTTATGGGATTTCGGCAATGGAAGCGCTTTAAATACTTTACAAAGCCCATCATATATTTATCCTAATGCAGGAATTGAATCAGTTACCTTGTTGATAAAAAATAATTTTGGCTGTGCCGATACAATTATAAAAAATGCCCAGGTATACTATAACCCTACTGCCGGCTTCACTCATTTCGATGTATGTATTGGTGATACTATGCATTTTACGAATACTTCTGTTGTAAACCCGTCCGACTCAATCTCTGATTATTTATGGGTATTTGGTGATGGCAGCGCAAACAGTACTGTTAAAACACCTAAACATTATTATTCTTCTCACGGAACCTATAATGTAACGTTAGTAACTACTACTTTCATCGGACATTGTTCAGCTGTGGCAAACATTTCTGTAAAAACATACGATGCTCCACATACCGGATTCACATTCAGCAACACCTGTTTGTCTGATTCCGCATTATTTTTAAATACATCACTTGATCCTTTAATGGATACGATAGCCGGCTGGTCGTGGAATTTCGGGGACAATTCTCCTCTTAACGCAAGTGTTTGGAATCCAACACATCTTTATCCTGCTCCAGGAAATTATCAGGTTACATTGATTACTCATTCGTCGATTCTAGGCTGCCCTGCTGCCTTTAAGGACACTATTACAGTATACCACATGCCTACTGCTGATTTTGAATCAGCTGATGTTTGTTTAAACCAAGCTATGCATTTTAATGATACTTCTTCCATTACCGCAGATACTGTTTCAAGCTGGGCTTGGGATTTTGGGGATGGTTCATTAAGCACCATTCAAGATCCTTCACACAATTATACAAATGCGTCTACTTATCAGGTTTCCCTGATTGCCACTTCTGTTAAAGGATGTAAGGATACAATTACAAAAAGTGCGGTGGTTCACACTTTGCCGAATGTTCAGTTTAATGCAGCAAATGTATGCGACGGTAGCGTTGTTCACTATACTAATTTATCAAATATTGCAGCACCTGATATGATACAATCTCAGGTATGGAATTTTGGTGATAACAGCTACCTCAGCACAATTCAAAATGCTTCTCACCTTTATTCCGCATCTGGTCCATATTCCGCGCAGCTTGAGGTAGTTTCAAATTTCGGCTGTTCAGATTCAATTACTAAAATAATTATTGTTAATCCAAACCCTGTTGTTGGTTTTAACGGTAATGATACCGTTGGATGTGATCCATTTTGTGTTAATTTTCATGATTTGTCCACTATCGCATCAGGAAACAGCAGTGCCTTGTGGTTATGGAGTTTTGGTGATGGATATAATAGTGCCGTACCATCTCATTGTTATTCCAACGATTCTGTTTTTGCACCGGTTGCTTACAATGTTGCTTTAACAGTTATTTCAGACAGCGGATGCGTGGGTTCCTTATCAAAAAACAATTATATAACAGTTTATCCAAAGCCCAACGCTGATTTTACGGTTGAACCCAATTCAGCAACAATTATTAACCCTGTCATTTCAATTAAAGATCTATCTTCAGGGTCAAATTTTTGGAATTGGAATTTCGGCGACTCGGATACTTCTACTTCTAATAACCCTTTGCATCATACATTTTCAGATACAGGTACATTTACAATAACACTTATTACCTCAACTCACTACGGCTGTTTTGATACCGCCTTTCAAAACATTATTATTGAACCTGACTTTGCATTTTATATTCCAAGTTCATTTACTCCAAATGATGATGGTTTAAATGACAGCTTCTCAGGGAAAGGGATTTTTATTGTCAAATATGAAATGAGTATTTTTGATCGCTGGGGGAATTTGATTTTCTTTTCTGATGACATGAGCAGGGCATGGGATGGTAAAGCAAGGCTTGGAAATGAAATAGCCCAAAGAGATGTATACGTTTATACAATCAAAGTTACAGATTATAGAATGATAGAGCATATTTACCGCGGGGTAGTTACATTGATTAAATAAAATTACTTCGGACTGCGGATTTTATGATTACGGTTTCAATCCAAAACTGGGGCAATCCGACATCCGCAATAAAAATTTTTTAATACTTCAAAATTATGTCAAAAAAATTAGAGGCATTTTTATCAGCATCAGAAATAAAATCATTTGACCTGAATCATAGAAAAATAATAAAGCACAATATTGGGCAATATGATAAAAAAGTTATTGAAGGTAAAGAGCAGTTCAGCAATTTAGAACTTGCTAAAACCCGTGTTGCGGGAATAAAGCATAAATCAATAGAGAATCTTGAAAAATACCTTGTAGAATTTGAAGCCAATTTTATTAAGCGCGGCGGAAAAGTAATTTGGGCGCAGGATGCTGAAGAGGCCATAAAGGAATCACTTCAGATTATGCAGAAGGCTAATGCGAAAATAGTTGTAAAAACGAAATCAATGGTTTCGGAAGAAATCCATCTTAAAGAAGCACTCGAAAAAAACGGAATAGAAGGTATAGAAACTGATTTAGGGGAATACATTATACAGCTTCGCAAAGAAGCGCCGTACCACAGTGTAACGCCGGCGCTGCATCTTTCGAAAGAAGATGTCTCCAAAACATTTAATGAAAAAAAGGGGACGCCGCTTGATTTGACTGCGGAACAAATAACAGATTTTGTTCGTCAGGAATTACGTCAAAAGTATTCGAAAGCAGAAGTTGGTGTTAGCGGCGGCAATTTTTTAATTGCAGATATAGGAGCAATTGCTGTTACCGAAAATGAAGGAAACGGATTAATGTCAATGGCATTTCCGAAAGTGCATATTGCAATTGTAGGAATTGAAAAAATTATTCCGTCCATGGCAGATTTAGATTTATTCTGGCCCGTGCTTGCAACTTATGGAACAGGTCAAAACGTGACAGTTTACAATAGTATTTATACAGGGCCCAAACAGGCTGAAGAAGCTGATGGCCCCAGTGAAATGTATGTGATTTTGCTTGATAACGGACGCTCTGCTTTGCTGGATCAAACCGAACAAAGGCAAGCGCTTTCATGTATCGGCTGCGGTGCGTGTTCGACTGTTTGCCCTGTTTATCAAACTATTGGAGGGCATTCATACTGCACCACATACTGCGGCCCTATTGGTTCTATTATTACTCCTCATTTAAAAGGGATGGAAGAGTATAAACACCTAAGTTTTGCCTCCACTTTATGCGGGAAATGCACAGAAGTATGCCCGGCAAAAATTGATCTTCACAAACTTCTGCTTTTAAACAGGAGGGATAGTGTTCAAAAGGGGCTGTCAACGAAAACAGAAAACTGGATATGGCATTTTTGGAAAAGAGCAATGCTGAAACGCACTAAAATGGATCAAGGCGGGGCAAAATTGAAAAATTTTATGCTCAAACAGTTTTTCAAAAAGTCATGGGGTGAGAGGAGAGAAATACCGCAAACTGCACAAAAATCCTTTAACCAAATCTGGAGAGAACGTAAAGGAATTAAATAAAAATTTCCTGAAGAATTTCTTATTTAACAACAAGCATTTTTTTTGTCAAACTAAATTTGCCTGAAGTTATCTGATAATAATATATTCCATCCCTCAAATTCATTCCGCATATATTACAAGTATGTTCTCCTTGAGATTTATATTCGTCAAATACATTAAGTACTTCTTTACCATATTGGTTAAAAACTTTCAGGTTTGTTTTTCCCGGAGAATCTAAGAAGTATTTAATAGAAGTTGATTCAGAAAATGGATTGGGGTAGTTTTGTTCAACTTTAGAGGCATAAATATTTTCATCCTCATATATTCCGGTAGTTGTCGGGGAAATGATTATGTCATCAAAATAAATATATGACCAGACCGAATTGGCGGCTTCTGCATTAAATTTTATTTCTACCTGCTGACCAGCCGCGGCTGTTAAATCAAAATAACCATACGTCCATTGATTTACATCATTATATTGACAAAGGTAGGTTTCCATAATTGAAGATCCGGAAATGTAAACATTTACTTTTGCTCCTACCCACAAACCGGTACACTCCGAAGTATTTGAAGAACGGGTTTGATAATAAATTTCAAGTTTAACCAAATTTGCAATTGGTAAAGTAACAATTTGTGAAAGATGATTTACATTATATGCATAACCGCCGAGTCTTGCTATATAACTTCCTGAATGAGCGGTAACAGCAGGAGAAATAGATGTTGACGCAAAAGAAGCGTCTGTACCAACAATATTATCACCGGCTTGTGAATATGCAGTCCAGTTATTATAACCGTTTTCGAATCCGCCATTTTGAAGTGACTGCGAATAAAGTATGTTCGAAAAGATAATCGCCGTAAAAAATAGTGTAAAAACTTTCATAGTTTTCGTTTTTAAAAAATAC
>CAISYK010001229.1 GCA_903889605.1 uncultured Bacteroidota bacterium | reverse complement strand
GTATCGCCTTCGATTTGTCATCATTTATTGACAGGTAACAAAAACCAATATTATAATTAATTTCAACATCAGTTTTGTTGCTTTTGTAAAGTTTCAGGTATTCTTCAAGAGCGTGGTTGTAATCTTGTTCGGCTAAATAATCTTTAGCGCTTAATTTTTGTTCAGGCTGAGCATTTGAGTAATTAAAAATCACACCGGCGGTGATAATAATTATAGTTAAGAGAAGTTTATGCATTTTTATTTGTAGGCAATTAAACTATTTAGACAATTTATCAGTAGGCAAAGCAACAAAATTATGATGTGCAAATTTAACAATAATGATTAGGAAATTAATCAATTATACAATTTATCAGCAGCATTTAAACTATTTGCTGATAGTAAATTTAATTATAATACATGGGGAAATTCAAATAACCAACAAATCTCCAAATCCTATTATACAGCAACTAAGATAATGATTATTTTGGACAATCGGCAATTGTTTAATTGAAAAATTTCAAATCGGAATCGTTCGCGTGAGGGATTGCAGCGGAAATCCTTAACAAATTTTTCATTTGGTAAGATTGAAGCGTAAAGCCCAGCCCGCAGGGCACGCCCAAATAACCTGTAAAGTAAATAATCCTAATTGAAATAGTTTAACTTATAGTGCTTATGTATCTAACCAAAGTTCGTTTTGCAATAGGAATAAAACTTTCCGTAAGAGGGTATTCTTTTTGGCTGCTGATAGCAAACACTGCAGGATTCGGCAACTGGGGGATTTCTTTTATAAGCTGTAATTTAATGCTTTCGTATGTATTAACATAAGAATAATCGATTGAGGTTATAAATGAAGTGTGAATGCCTCGGAAATGCTCATTTGCATGTTCAAAAAATGTAATATTGTATTGGTGAACAAAAGTCTCTTTTTGCTTTCCGTCACTAATAAACATATAACCTTCGTTTGTATTTAAGGGAGTTAATCCGATGGGTTCGATGCGCATATTGCTCTCCATGATGTTATAAATATCTTTTCCTTCTTTTAAATAACCTTCCAATTGGGGTATAGAAAACTCAATTATGTTTTCTATTTCATTAAGCATGTTATTATCTTTTTCTATCGATTCATAAATTAACCGCAATTTTTCTAAATCTATTTTTGAAAGAAATTTTCCAAACGATTCGCTTAGTTGTTGTTTATTGTTTTTTATGGTAACCAAATTGTTGTAATGAATAATTAAATCGCTTAAAGCGGGGTATAACTTTTCGTCATTAAAGTCCTGTTTTATGCCCTGCAGGTAGCCAAGCAATTCATACTTCTTGTATTCAAAGTCAATTAGATTTTCGACAATCCAGTTTTGGCTGAGAGTTTTCATGGTGTAGTTTTTCAATACTCAAACGTAAGTTTAATAGAAAAGTTACTTTAATCCTCTGCAAAGGCTTACTATTCTGGCTTTTTTATTTTTTTGCTGGACTTTTTTTCTTGGCAGGAGACTTTTTTTTGTTTACAGGAGATCCTTTTTTAGTGGCCGGGGCAGATTTTTTCTTTGCAGATGCAGATTTCTTCTTTACGGAAGAAGATGTTTTATTTAACGTGTCAGTCTTTTCTTTTGCAGGCGTTTCTTCGCTGTTTTCTTTTATTATTTCTTTCGGTGTTTCAACGACAGCTGGTATTTGTGCTGAAGATTTTTTAAGTAAAATATTTTTCTCTATTTCAAAAACATAATTTGCTTTATCAAGGACATTGAGTTCTTCTTCATAATTCGAATATCCAGGACTTGTCACAGTCAATATATATTTTCCAGGGTCGACAGCAAAAAAATATCTGCCGCTTTGAGGATTTGCATTTTTGGCCTCCAATTTTGCTCTTGTATTTATATCCAGTAAGGATACAAGTGCCTCTATATGTTTTTGCAGTTTATTATTTGTTGAGATTACGCCTCTGATAACAGCATTCGATTGTTTTGATTTTCCGCCTTTCAAAGATTCATTTTTTGCTGACGGGATATCGGCAGTTTT
>CAISYK010001228.1 GCA_903889605.1 uncultured Bacteroidota bacterium | reverse complement strand
TTCCATTCATCGTCTGCCGTTTACGGTAATTTTTATAAAATCTCTTTTGATTATAAACTTCCATTAATTTATCCTGATAAAAATATAAGTTTTTTAGCCTATATAAAAAGAATTAAAGCCGATTTTTTCTTTGACTATGCGCAAGGCAGGCGCAATTTTACAAATAGAAGTTTTCAATCTGAAGGAATAGAACTAACTGCAGACACTCATTTTTTACGTTACTCTTTTCCAATAGAGATAGGTTTAAGAGAAACATATATTCCCGGCAGCAAGTTCCAGAATCCTGAATTAATATTCAAAATTGATTTTTACCAGATACCCTCACGTTCCCGCGGATTATAATTATAAACGGTCTGTTTTTATATCGCCTGAAACGTAGAAAATTAGCTGCGGTAAATTTATCCGCCGGCCTTTTTTACCTTATAATTAGAATCAGTAAGGAGTTTCATGACTTTATCACGATGGTCGCCTTGAATAAGTATTTCTGAATTTTTAATGCTGCCCCCAACACCGCATTTTTGTTTTAATGTTTTGCCCAAAGCCTCCAAATCTGCTGTAAGACCTATAAACCCGCTTATTCGGGTTATTAATTTCCCGCCGCCTATTCGGTCGAGAAATAATTTTAAATTTTGCTGCTGAGGAGGTAAAGTTTCTTGTACCTCCTCTTTTTCAAATTCAAAACTAAAGTCTTTATTCGTAGAATAAACAACGCCGTTTATTTTATCTTTTTTTGACATTTTTATTAATGTTTTGATAAATAATCAAATATTATCCAGCAAGCCCATGCAAGCCTGAATTTTGGAAGGCATGGAGATCTTTTTCTTATTTAAGGAACAATCACACGCAAAGATAATGGGTTAACTTTTATTAAAATTTCGCGGCCTATTTCAATCGGTTCACCATCAATATGAGCAAAGGTTTTTGGCTGTTTTACAATAACTTCTTTGGCTTTTATTGTTTCCAAATAACGCGAATGATGGAGCGTTTTATTGAATAGTCTATATCCAAGATTAAATGCATTAAAAGCAGGGAATTTTTTTAAAATTGCAATATCAATTACTCCATCTGCAATATCTGCCAGCGGTGCTATATGAGCATTATTACCCCATTGCGAACCGTTTGCAAAACTTATAACAAAGGCTTTTTTATTCATTGATTTCCCATTTACAATCAACTCATACTCCTGTGCTTTGTATTTTGGATATTCACGAGCAAATAATTTTAGATAAGAGGAAAAGCCGCGTTTCCCGAATTTCGCAAACTCCCATCCAATATGGGCATCAAAGCCAACTCCTGCAATATTTACGAATGTTTCATCATTAAACTGCATTGTATCAATAAGTGTTTCTTTTGCTTTGTTGATAATAAGCATCGCTTTTTTAGAATTTATTGGTATTCCTAAATGCCTCGCCAACCCATTTCCTGAACCTGCCGGTATTATTGCCAATGCCGTATTTGAGCCGATCAAACCTTTGCTTGTTTCATTAATTGATCCATCTCCGCCCACTGCGGCCACAATATTAAAATTTTCGGCAACAGCCTTCCTTGCAAGCTCTGTAGCATGTTTAGGAGCTTTTGTATAGGCCAACTCGTAATCAAAAAGTGTTCGGTCAAGATACTTGTCAATCATTTTTTCTATGATCTTTTGTCTCCCAATTCCGGAAATTGGATTTATTATGAAACAGATTTTTTTTTTCATATTTGAAATGAATAAATTGTTATAAAAACCATTTAACCACTAAGTCACTAAGAACAATCATATTCACCGATATTTTTAGAGCGTTTCTCAGAAAATATAAGGCCTTGGCGGTGCTTGAATAAACCTGTAAATCAACCAGTCTGCAGTTTAACTGAATAGCTCGGTTCATCCAACCCATTACCTACTATCTAATTATAACACAGGAAATACTAAATCCTAAATTGCCGTATGCAAAAATATAAAATTGTTTATTATCAAATGCATACAGCCCAATTACAAATGACTATTGCCTAATGCTCAATAATCAATGCATTTTATTGTTTATCAAACTTTGCTGATATGTTTGGATAATAGCTTTCGCTTCATTTTCCATTCTTGAACTAATTGCAGGATCTTGATTTAACAGATCGTTCTTCAAAAGGCTGTCATTTGTATAATGATATAAATTTGTAGCCTTATCGCCATCGAACTGAAGTAAAAAGTTATTCTCAACTAATTGAAATAAACCGCTTCTGAAAGTAAGTGCAAAATGGGGCTTTTGAGTATCGAAAACGCTTGTGCCAAAGGCAAAATAAGGTGAAGGATATTTTAAAAAATCAAGTACCGAAGGCATAATATCTATTTGCTGTGTTATCGTGGAATCGCGACCTTTTAATTGACTATTAGGCAAATAATAAATTATCGGGATAGAATAATTACCTATGTTATTGGTATAAAAAGGATCCGCTGAAATACCCGTATGATCAGCAGATAAAACAAAAAGCGTATTATTGAACCAGGGCATTTTTTTTGCAGATTCAAAAAACTTCTTTAGAGCGAAATCTGAGTAACTAATACTTTTTTCGATAGGAAGAGCGCCCTCTTTGAATATATTTTTGTATTTATAAGGAACAGGATAAGGGTGATGCGAGGTTAGGGTAAATACAGTGGCAAAAAATGGCTGCGGCTTTTTATTAATAGTATTGGCAGTATACTGCAGGAATTCTTCATCCCAAATCCCCCAGTTTCCATCAAAATCTTTTTCATTGTTATATTCACTGCGTCCGAAATAATTGTCATAGCCTGCAAGATTTGCAAAGGCATCAAAACCCATTGTTCCATTTACACCGCCATGAAAAAATGCTGAATAATAGCCTTCTTTTTTAAGTAAATTAGGCAGGCTGTTCATTTGATTGCTTCCGTATGGAGATGTGATGAAAGGTTCATTCATCCATGTTGGGATGCTTGAAACTATTGCAGGAATGCTTTCAATGGAAGTTTTGCCGTTTGAAAAAGCATTGTAAAATGTCAGACTTTCGGAGATAAGCGAATCTAAAAAGGGGGTATATCCAATTGGCTTGCCGTTGAGGGCACCGATGTATTCTTTTGAAAAACTTTCAAGAGTAATTACAAAAACATTCATTTTCTTGAACACTCCGCTGCTGCCATTATGAATTGGGTTATACAATTCCTTGAGTGCGGCATCATCTTTAATCTGCCAGTTAACTGATGGCTCAATTGCAGACACATCCAATGTTTTAAGAATAGTAAAAGGCGTGTTAACCACCAGAGGCACATACTGCACCTGAGCATATTCACCGGCACTTACAATACTGATAGGCTTAAGCTGAAATCCGCCTCTATAGCCAACTATAGAAAAACCCGCAAATCCTATTAAAATAAGTGTTTGAAAACTATATTCCTTTAAGGTCCATACTAATTGTTTAGTTTTTTCAGCTTTTTTAAATAGATAATAAACTATGTAAGATAAAATTATCCATATTACGAATATATACCAATACTCTTTTAAAAACATTGGCAGCAAACGTCCTAAATCATTTCCAATTGTACCTCCAAAAAAATGAAACACCGTTGCATTGGTGCGTTTTAATGTAAATTGAAAATAAGCTAAATCAACACAATTGGCCAGCATAGCAATGCTGTTAACGCTTAAAAACAGCCCCTTAAGAATTATTCGATACCATTTTTTTTCCCTGAATGCAAAAGGTAGAAGGTATAATAAAATGAAAAGGGAATTTGATAGAATTATAACAGATAAATCGAACCTCAGGCCAAATATCATTATAGTTAAAAACTTGCCTATGCCTATACCCGAAAAATATGAATAGTAAAAGCAGTAAAAAAGCAATCTGTAAACCGCATAAACAATGAGTAAGAAAGTTATGTGTTTAAATAATCGATAAAGATTGTCGAAGTGTTTTTGCATGTATTTCTAAAACAAGAATAATATATTTGCAGACAAAGACAAAAGTAATAAAATTGCTGAACAGAAATGTTTAACAAAAAAAAGAGTCCTTCCATTTTTTGAAGGACTCTTTTTTGTTAAAAACTCTAATACTATATCCAAAATATAAAATATGCTTTAAATCCTTTCTTCCCTGTCTATTCTGTAATATTAAATGTTTTCTTAACCTCCTCGTAATTTTCCATGTTTACATTAGGATGCTCCGCAATCATGGCAGGAGGGATGGCTACAAGATAGAAATATTGATCTGATGTAGGTCGGGCAAGAGTTGTAGATAAATTGTAATATTCAAACAAAATATAACTTGGGCTTGAAAATAAATTACCCGCAAAACTCATTGTTGTTCCATTTACTTGATCATAATATGGCATAGCCTCTTTGCCATTTCCTGACATAACATACCCGTATATTGCCGATTGAGAATTAGTTGTAGTGTAGTATTTAACATACCATTGATTATATATATTATCCCAAACCCAATCTGATGAATGAACTGTGATAGCAGTATTCTGAATTGTGTTAGTATTCGTTCCAGTCTTTACATAACTGTTGTCATCATCTTTTTTGCACGAATTAAAAGCTAGCATAGCGAATGATAACATTCCAAAAATAATTGTTTTTTTCATTTTCATTTTATTATTTTTCTCTACTCGTATGGCTTTTCGATACCGCCCCGTTTTTATAGTGCTTTCTGGTCTCCACTTTTGCGAAGAAAATGCAAATATACACAAACGTACCCTTATAAGAGTACTATAAATAAAATTAGTTGTTACACATTGGCCAAAAATTAGTCGATGAGTATAGAAAAGGATGTTTTACTGGACTTTTTAAGTCACATGGGGAGTGCTATAAGAAAAAAACGGAAAGAAAAAAGAATGTCTTTAGAAAAACTTGGTCTGGAAATAGGATTAACTCGAATGCAGGTTCACAGAATTGAAAAGGGGTATAATATTACAATAGAAACATTATTGAAATTATCTCTTGCCTTAGGAATTGCACCAAATGAATTGATAAAATTTGATTATAATTTTAAAAAAGAAGACCTTGAAAAACTAGTGAATAAAAGTAAAGGCAATAAAGCTAAAGCTGTAAAGTAAAATAGTTAATAATTAAGAAATTTGCA
>CAISYK010001227.1 GCA_903889605.1 uncultured Bacteroidota bacterium | reverse complement strand
GATTCAAAATCAATAAAATGATTAAAAACCATTTGCCTGTCTTTTTTAAAATTTTCATACGTTAATTTGGTTGTTTTTATTACAATTTCCCAAAATTACACGAAATAATTGTTTAAAGCATAAAAAATTAAAAAAACAGTGAAATTTAGAAGCTTGCTCCATTATTTTTTGATGACGGGAGAATGAAATAATTATTCTGTTTTAATCAAAGCGGTAATTTTAAGCAGCACGTTATTAAAACATTTGGAATGAAATATGTAAGGAATGAAAAAAAATATTCCAAGAAAAAATATGATTTTAAAACAGTCTTCACCACTTAGAGCAAACCCAGTAATTAGGTTTAGGCTTTCTTGTTTTAGAGGGTCTTAAAATATAAAACCGCATATGTTTAACTACGTTGCTGATTAATGTTTTTCGTTTTTGTTTATTTGAATAATCAGAATGATGTGAGTCAGAAACAGATTTCATTTCTTTTAACTGTATTTTTTGAACTTCCAATGCTTGTATGTTCTCAATATTAATAACCTTTTCCGGTTGGTTTATTTTATTTTCTTTCGATAATTTTTTGAATTCTTCATCCGCCATTTTTTGATATTTATGGCACGGGCAATTCGGATTTCTCGGGTCGTTCAAATCATACACCTGCTCATTATTTCCAAGCTGGGCAAAAGACAGCTGTGTTAAAAGAAAAAACAAAAGCCCCGCCAGCCTCCCGATATGGGAGGCTTTTAGAGCATTATTTAAATTAATATTTATCATTTTCCTGATTTTTAGAAATTCTGGTTAGAACTGGAAATCCCATAAACATTAAGCTTTCTTAATTGTTACTTTTTCCATTCCGCTCCATGTTTTGAACTCATTTGTATAATATAGGTACGCTGAAGATGCTGGCGCATCATATACTCCGGGCATTTCGGCTTTCAGATCCAAATTGATTTCTTTTACTTCTTTTGGACCCATTCCGCGGTAATACACAGCAATATTATTTCCAACTATTTCATAATAATCGAACACTTTCTTTTCCTGAAGTTCTTTTAACTGCCAAGGTTGGAAAGTAAATCCTGCAGGTATTCCTATGATAGCCATTGTACTAGGCACTTCTTCATTTTTCTTGTTTGTGATCGTTGCAGTCATTCTTACAGTTTCACCGACATTTGTGTTTTTTGACGCCAATTTTGTTTTCAGGTCAATTGCACATGCTATATCACTCACTGGAAGGGTTGTGCTCCAGCTTAATGAAACAGAATACGGCAGCGGAGTTTTTACACCAATGTATTTTACCTTTACATCATGTTTGCCTTCCCCTTTAATAAACTCCTCCATTCCATCAATCACAATTGCCCCTTTTTCACCGGCCTTGTATGATTTTTCTGCGGCTTTTTTTCCATCAACATAAATTGCAACTGTACCGTCTTCATTTGTTTTTTTACTGAATTTAGCATATTCAGTTAGTGCTTTCAAGGCAAGGATTGTTCCCTGTGTACTGCTGAATACTCCAGAGCCTCCGCGTGAACCAACAATAAACTGGACAGCATTTGAAAGAGCATTTGCATTTTTTCCTGATGTTTTCAATATTGCTAATATCCCTAGTGAAGTAGTTTCAATTGTTAATGACTGCCCCTGAGAATAAGTGATTGAATGTGTCAAGCCTGTCCAGCTTCCGTTCTTATCTTGTTTAGATACCAGCATTTCCATAGCTTCATCGCCTTTTTTAGTTTCACTTAATTTGTATGCGGCATTTGTCATCATCGCAAGCATATAAGGATCTTTTGTTTCCATGGCTTTTTTGTATGATGTTTCAAACTCTTTTTTGATATTCGTGTATCCAGCTTCAGCAAGTGCATAAACAGTATATGCATTTAAAATATCATCACTGATTCTTCCGAAATCATGGTAAGCGTGTCCTTCACGCTGAAATCCTCCCTTTCCATCTTTATGACTCATAAGCCATTCTGACGTGCGGTCAATCATCTTTTGATCAACATCAGCACCTGCTTTTTTCATATCTACAAATTCCATGATGCCGTATGCTGTCAGTCCTTCATGAGCGGGTGAAGCACCAAACCACTCGTATCCTTTATCTTTTGTTTCAAAAGTTGTAAGGCGTTTGTATCCCCTGTCCAATAGATCATTTGCACGGGATAATGTTTTCGTATCCTTACTGTCCGTTGATTTTAAATAATCCAATACCATTGCATTCGGATAAGCAGTGCAGGAAGTTTGTTCGAAACAACCATAAGGTTCTGACAAAATGCCTTCAACCCCTTTCATCAAATCATTTACAACATTCGGATAGGCTGTAAAGCTAGCTTTCAGCGATCCGTTTACCACTTTATTCATTTCAAAAGAGAATTCTTTTTCAATTTCCTGTCCGGAAAATGAAACTTTCACAGGAAATCCCTTTGGAGCAATTTTTATCTTTTGTGTGAATGCATCACCTAGTCCGCAGGCTTTGAAAGAAATTGTGAAGTCACCGTAACCAATTTTATCAAGCACTTGATAATCCAGATAAATTGTTTTTGCTTTGCCCGGCATAATAGTCTGCGCTGACGGAACTTCAACAACAGCTTTCAATCCATCGGGTGAAATAATACTCAATACTCCTCCTAAAGGTTTGTCTGTATTGTTTTTCAGAGTAAGCGGAATGGATACATTATCCTCTGTTGCTACTTCAACCGGAATTTTTGTTGTCATCGCAAAAGGCAGTTGGGTGAAAATATTTTTTTCAGATCTGCCAATTGTTCCGTCAACAGCTATTCCCTCAACAGTTGTGCGGAATGAAGTTATATCATCCGAAGCAAAAAACTCCAGCGTTTTTATTCCCGTTCTATCAACTTCAACATTAGGATTCCAATAAATAGTGTTGCGGAAATCTGTTCTTGTTTCAACATTTTCTTGTTTATCATAAACAGGGGCGGCAAACTGGCGGGCACGGTAATATACCACCGCATTTACCGGCGGTGCGGCCGGCTCCTGAGCAAGTTGGTCTGCAAGTGCCATTTTAAACCGGTCGGCTCTCAAATCTCCTGCATGTGATGCAATACCACTAACGCCTTTAATGCTTTTTTCTTGTTGTGCAATAACCGGATCGGCATTGTTTTTATTATCCCTTTCAGCAGGAGCGGCATCCATTTTTGCTTTTCCCTTTTTATTTTCCATAGGTGCTGCTTTAGCCATTTTCATAGGACGAGCTTCTTCTTTATCTTCAGCCACTGCTAATCTTTCCATTCCAGCCCCCATAGCCGCTTCAACCTGCATCGGTTCATCGTCCATTTCTTCGCGGCGTGCAGCTCTTGATCGGCTGCTGGAAGCGCTTGGCATATTAAAACGATTATAATAATTTTGATCATACATATACATTACCAAACTCTGATCGTAATTTTGAACGAATTGTGACTGCGGTGAATATCCTTTTGCTGAATAACCTAACGTTACCGGATTTGATAAATCTAATTTGTTAAAAATAAATTTCCCGTTCTCATCTGATTCATATTCTGCACCATTATTGATTTTTATTTTTACGCTCGTAATAGGTTTACCAGTAGTGGCATCTATCACAGTTCCCGCAATAACAGCTCTTTCGCCTTGGTATGCTGCCTGAGGTAAATTATCATTCATCATTTTTTCCCATGTGAATCTTCTCCAGCCTGCTGTCATCAATAAATAATCTAAAGCTAAATCGGCTTTTGGTTCTTTCGCATTAAAATAAAATGCAGGTTCTTCTACTTTCTCATTAATATCCTGCTGTAATAAAAGCTCCGATAAAATGTTGCCTGATTTATCATCCGCAAATGAAAGCAGCTGATCATTCACCACTGACAATGAAAGGTTTGCAGGCATTGGTATTCCTCGCTCATCTTTAACACTCAGCGTCATTTTTACTTTTTCCCTTGGAAGATATTTTTCTTTATCGGTCTCAACTGTGATGTCTAATTGTTTGTCTTTATTTACAAAAGCTAACCTCTCTGAACGAGGAATTCCTTTGCCGTCAAACAAAGTAATTTGCGAAACACCTGCGGGGAAATTTGATGTCGGGAATACAATTTTATTTAATCCTTGTTTTGCATCTATGGAAGTTGAAAAATATATTTTCCCTCTAACCTGGGCTGTCAAGGATAATTCTTCGCTTTCAGTCGTGTT